>CAHJXH010000101.1 GCA_903644075.1 Sphingobacteriaceae bacterium
TTCTCGTTTTTTAAACGGAACACTTGATATTCACATCGAATTAGAAAACAGGCTGGCTGCTTACGTAGGTAAAGAGGCAGCTGTTTTATTTAGTACTGGATTTCAGGTTAACCTGGGCGTATTGTCGAGCATAACTGGTCGCAATGATTATTTGATTCTTGATGAATTTGATCATGCCTCTATTATTGATGGAAGCCGTTTATCGTTTTCGAGAGTTATTAAATATGCACATAACGATATGCAGGATTTGCAGCGTAAGCTGAGCCTGTTGCCGGAAGAAGCTGTTAAACTCATTGCAGTTGACGGTATATTTAGTATGGAAGGCGACCTTGTTAAATTACCTGAGTTAGTTAAAATTGCTGACCAATATGGGGCCAACATTATGGTTGATGATGCACACAGTTTAGGTGTTATCGGCCATAAAGGTGCAGGTACTGCATCACATTTCGGTTTAACCGAAGACGTTGACCTGATTATGGGTACTTTCAGTAAATCATTTGCCTCGTTAGGGGGTTTTATCGCAAGTGATTATGAAACTATTGATTATTTAAAACACCGGGCACGTTCGTTGATGTTTAGCGCAAGTATGACCCCAGGCTCTGTTGCCAGTGTTATTGCAGCGTTAGATATTATTGAATCTGAGCCTGAAAGGATCCAGAAACTTTGGGATAATACTAATTATGCCATGAAACTTTTACTGGAAGAAGGCTTTGACCTTGGCCCTACCGAGAGCCCTATATTACCTATCTACATACGTGACAACCACAAAACATTTATGGTAACCAAACTACTGCAGGATGCGGGTGTGTTTGTTAACCCTGTGGTATCTCCTGCTGTACCTTCAGATTCATCTTTAATACGTTTTTCATTAATGGCAACGCATACCTTTGCCCAAATTGAAGAAGCTATAGATAAAATTTCAAGAGCTTGTAAAGAAGTTGGTGTCAATTCTGTTAAAGAAAAGATATGATAAATATTATACCTGTTAGTTCCAAAAAGGAACTAACAGCTTTTATTGACTTCCCGCACGATCTGTATAAAAACGATCCAAACTACGTACCGGAACTTTTTATAGCCCAAAGAGACCTGCTTACCAAGCACCCCTTCTTAAAACACAATTCATTACAAAACTACCTCGCCTACCAGGACGGTAAAATTGTAGGCCGCATATCAGCCATATTAAACAATCATCATAACGAATTTAACAAAGCCAATGATGGCTTTTTTGGTTTTTTTGATGCTATTAATAGCCAGGAAGTAACTGATGCACTGTTTAAAACAGCTATTGAATGGCTGAAAGATAAGAAGGTTGAAACCATTATAGGCCCTGTAAACTTTTCTACCAATGAGCCGAGCGGTTTACTGATCGATGGTTTCGACAGCCCGCCGGTAATGCAAATGACCTATAACTATCCTTATTATGCAGACCTGATAGAAAGCCAGGGCCTCCATAAAAAGATAGATTTAATCGCCTATATTTTTGGTGACGAAGGTTATAATGAGCGTTCATTTAAACTACTCGGTGCTTTAGAAGAGCGTTTGAACCGTAGCAATATCACCATCCGTAAACTAAACATGAAGAAGTTTAAGGAAGAGGCTGAAGCACTGCATAAAGTATATAATTCGGCCTGGGATAGTAATACTGGCTTTGTACCACTTACTGACGAGGAATTCTTTTACCTGGCTAATGATCTTAAGCTGGTTGTAGATCCAGATTTTTGCAGCATTGCCGAACATGAAGGCAAAGTGGTTGGCTTTTCGTTAACCGTACCGAATATCAACGAGATCCTGATCAATATTAAACGTGGCCGCTTATTGCCTACCGGTATTTTCAAACTATTATTAGGTAAAAAGAAAATAAAGGGTATCCGTATTTATGCATTAGGTGTAATTGATGGTTATCGTAAACGCGGTATCGAGGCTGTACTATATGGCAACGTAATTAAAGAATACAAGCGCAAAGGCCTTAAATATGCCGAGGCGGGATGGATACTGGAGAATAACGATATGATGAATAAGGCGTTATTGGACATCAATGGCGATCCATACAAAACATACAGGTTATACGAGAAAGCAATATGAAAGAGCGGGTTTTAATAACCGGCGCAAGCGGATTTGTTGGGTATCATTTAATTGTTGAAGCGCTAAGCCAAAACCTTGATGTATTTGTAGCTGTAAGAAAAAACAGCAAAACAGATCATTTAAAAGATTTTAACATTAAATTTACCTATCCAAAATTTAGTGATATTGCAGCACTAACTGAAGAGATAAAAACTAACCAATACGATTATATTATACATGCGGCCGGTGTAACCAAGGCAAAATCGCAGGCACAGTATAATCATATAAACGCTACATATACGGCAAACCTGGCTAAAGCGAGTGTGGCAGCCGGAGTTAAAAAGTTTGTTTTTATAAGCAGCCTGGCAGCAGGGGGCCCGCTTAATACCCTTAACGGCATTATATCCGAAAGCGATGAACCGCATCCGGTAACCCAATATGGTAAAAGTAAATTACTTGCCGAAAATGAATTAAAGGATATCCCCGGTTTAAACTATACGATTTTAAGGCCAACAGCTGTATATGGGCCACGCGAGCGCGATATATTTATCGTTATGAAGCAAATAGTTAAAGGTTTTGAGCCTTATATAGGCCGTGCCGAACAAAAACTAAGTTTTATATATGTTAAAGACCTCGCTGTAGCCACTATGAAAGCGCTATATGGCGGCAACAAACATACTTATAATATAGCCGACGGTAATTTTTATACCAGGTACGAAATGGCGAATATCATTAAAGATATACTCCTTTTCAAAACCATCAAATTTCATCTACCTGTCACGTTTGTAAAATTAGTTGCATCGATAACAGAAAAAGTTAGTTCTTTGAGCCGCAAAACACCCGCTTTAAACCGCGATAAGCTAAATGAATTACTGGGTACCAACTGGGCCTGTAGCATAGAGGCCGCAAAACAAGAGCTGGGCTTCTACCCTCTTTATAATTTAGATAAAGGTTTAGAAGAAACCATTAAGTGGTATAAAGAACACAAATGGTTATAAATAAATTGAACTCGAATAATAAATTAGAATAAATGAAAAATAACGTTCAACCTGCTGAAGGTAAACTGGGTATCTTAATACCAGGTTTAGGTGCGGTAGCCACAACTTTAATTGCCGGCGTAATTGCCGTTAATAAGGGCTTAGCACAACCCATTGGGGCATTAACCCAAATGGGAAATATCCGTATTGGAAAAAGAACTGAGAATAAATATCCGAAAATTAAGGATTTCGTACCCCTGGCTGATCTTAACGACATCGTTTTTGGTGGTTGGGATGTTTACAGCGACAATGTTTACGAAGCAGCAGTACACGCAAAGGTTCTGGAAAAAGACCTGTTAAACGGCGTTAAAGACGAATTAGAAGCAATTGTGCCGATGAAGGCTGCTTTTGATAAAAACTACGCTAAAAACTTAGATGGCGAGCACGTTAAAAGCGGTACCCGCTTAGAGTTAGCTCAGCAATTAATGGCTGACATCGAAAACTTTAAAGCAGAACACGGCTTAAACCGCGTAGTGCTTTTATGGTGTGGTTCAACCGAAATTTACTTTGAAGAAAGCGATGTGCACATGACACTTGCTAACTTCGAAGCTGGTTTAGCTGCCGACGATAAATTGATTTCGCCAAGTATGCTTTATGCTTACGCGGCTTTAAAATTAGGCGTTCCTTTTGCAAACGGTGCCCCTAACTTAACAGTTGATATCCCGGCAATGGTTGAGCTTTCTAAATTAACTGAAACTCCAATCTCTGGTAAAGATTTCAAAACAGGCCAAACTTTAATGAAAACTATCCTTGCCCCAGGCTTGGCTGCACGTTCATTAGGTGTTAAAGGCTGGTTCTCTACCAACATTTTGGGTAACCGCGATGGTTGGGTTTTAGATGATCCGGATAACTTTAAAACTAAAGAAGTATCTAAATTAAGCGTACTGGAAGAAATTTTCCAACCAGAACTTAATCCGGAATTATATGGTGAATTATACCACAAAGTGCGTATTAACTACTACCCTCCTCACGGCGATAACAAAGAGAGCTGGGATAACATCGACATCTTTGGTTGGTTAGGTTACCAAATGCAAATCAAAATCAACTTCTTATGCCGCGACTCAATCCTTGCAGCACCAGTTGGTTTAGACTTAGCATTGTTCAGCGATTTAGCTAAACGTGCAGGTATGAGCGGTATCCAGGAATGGTTATCCTTCTACCTGAAATCGCCACAAGCTGCACCAGGCTTACGACCTGAGCACGATATCTTCAAACAGTTAATGAAATTACAGAACACACTACGTCACATGATGGGCGAAGATCTAATCACCCACCTGGGCTTAGATTACTATCAGGACTTAATAGAAGCGATGTAAGTTTTAGCTCTTATAAAGGAAAGCCGTCCCGAGATTTTTCGGGGCGGCTTTCTTGTTTTCGGTCTACTCATTATTACCTATCTAATATCTCTTCATCCTAAATTTACAATTGTTAAGGTTTGTTATTATCGACAGTAATTACCTTCAATAAATCACATTTACAGCGATGTTTTTTGACAGTTTCGCAAATATTAATCAATCATTTGATTAATATTTGACTTTCTCCCAACAATTAAGAATAATAATTTTTTAACCTTTGCCCCTTCGGATTAAATCGGCTTTATAAAATGTCTAAGCTGATTTTTTAGTACAATTCCTCGATAAGCTACTGGCGCAGAAGCAGAAATATACGGTATACCGGTTTCATATCGAAAATATTTTTAAATTTATTCAGGCAGACTTTGTAAAAAGATTCGACTATTTAGACAATTCTAACGTTGCTGAGTGGGGAATACACACAAGAGTCGATTTCAATTTTTAACTTTGCAAACGGGCAAACATATGGAACAGCAAACAACATCTTTACGCACCACACTTCAATTAAGCATCTATAAGGTAATAGATCCCTTTGTGAAGGTGTTAATTAAGCTTGGCTTAACCCCAAATGCGGTAACCACAATTGGTTTTATATTGAACATTGGTGTGGCAGTAATCTTTGTTTTTGGTGCCGAAGAAGGTAACCGTGGCGATTTAACTTACGTTGGCTGGGCCGGTGGCCTTATCCTGTTTGCCGGTTTATTTGATATGCTCGATGGCCAGGTTGCCCGTTTAGGAAACATGAAATCCACTTTTGGTGCATTATACGACTCGGTACTCGATCGTTATAGCGAGCTCATTATGTTCCTGGGTATCTGCTGGTATTTGGTAGCTCACCATTACTTTTTGAGCTCACTGTTTGCCTTTATCGCGCTTATAGGTTCAATGATGGTTAGCTACGTGCGTGCCCGCGCCGAAGGTTTAGGTATTGAATGTAAAGGTGGCCTGATGCAACGCCCAGAGCGTGTAATTACCATTGGTTTATGTGCTATACTTTGCGGTGTGTCATCATTATACATCGGTGGCGATTACAAACTGTTTATCCCTGGCATCAAATATCACGTGTTTGAAACCATGTCTATATTTACAATTCCTATTGTGGCATTAGCCTTTTTAACAAACATTACTGCCTTTAACAGGCTGATGGATGCTAAAAAAGGCTTAATGGAGAAGGAAAATTCTGAGAAATAATTAAATTGAGTTTGAAGAGATCTGTTATAATTTTAGCGCTTTTTGCCGGCACATTGTTTTTTAACAAGTCAATGGCAAGCGCAGCTACTGCAAATAAGTATCTGGTTACGGATACAGCTAAGAAGAAAATTAATTTTCCAACTTTACCGGCTAACATCAGCCACCTTTTTTATGTACAGCGCGACCCTAACACCAACACCATAGTTTATGAGCTAAACACTGGTGCCAATGGAGAATTAAATGCAGAAGAACCTGTACACGTTTATTGGATAAAATATAATGAGCACGGGCAGCATGAAGAACTAAACTTTATACAACGTAAATTTGCTTATGGTTTAACCCAAAAGGCGCTAGGTAATGGCAAATACGATATCCGTTTTGTATCGTATAAAAAGTTTGCGTTAACTTTAATGAAGTCAGCTGATGGTAAATATCACATTTACGCTACAATTGCACAGAAACAAGCCATACTTAATCGTATTTTTGTTAAAATTGAAGGTGGATCGTTCTGGCTGCCTAATGTAGTTTATGTTGAACTAAAAGGTACTGACACTGCCACCGGACAAGAAATAGTAGATAGATTTAAACCCTGATTAGCAAAATGAAAAAGAATTATGTGTCAAACTCGCAAGAGTCGGTACGAATGTTTAAAAGCAGTTTATTAGAAGGCTTATCAAAGGTTCACTTTTTCGTACCTATTATTATTTACCTGCCTGTAGCATTATATTGTTTATACATGGCCATATTTGATGCGCATCAATCAATAGGCCGTATATTAATACTTTTAGTTGCAGGCATATTTGTCTGGACCTTTACAGAATACATATTGCACCGTTTTGTATTCCACTTTGTGCCTAAAGCAGATTGGGCCTTACGCCTGCACTTTATATTTCACGGTGTACACCACGATTACCCGAGCGATAAAAAACGTTTGGTAATGCCACCTTCGGCAAGTATTCCACTGGCATTGGGGTTCTTCTTTTTGTTCAGGGCTATTTTGCCATTGCACGAAGATGTGTATGCATTTTTTGCGTCGTTTATTTCTGGTTATTTAGTTTATGATATCGGCCATTATGCTATCCACCATTTTAACTTTAAAGGTGGCATCTGGAAAAGCATTAAAAAGCACCACATGCTGCATCACTATCAAGACCCTACAAAAGGTTATGGTGTAAGTTCTGCACTTTGGGATAAAGTGTTCCGTTCTGATTTCGAGGGTCAAAAATAAGAATGGACCTCTACTCCTCCGCCGAACTATTCCCCCCGGTAAAATTAAAAACCGCGATAACGCTAGCTTTACTCTCCGTAGCTTACGTAGGCTTATCGTCTGTACTATTGGGTTTCAAGGTAGATCAACTGGTACTTATCGGCCTGGTTAATGGTTTATATTATTTATCGGGCTATACACGCAGGTTTGTAACCGGCTTTGCCATATTTATAGTGTATTGGATCATATTTGATTATATGAAGCTGTTCCCCAATTATCACTATAATGCGGTTCACATAGGCGATCTGTACAATACCGAGAAAAGTTTATTCGGCATCCACACTAACGGCACCATATTAACACCTAACGAGTATCTTAAAGCAAACAGCCGTACCTGGCTGGATGTTGTTACCGGATTTTTCTATCTGTGCTGGATACCGGTTCCATTAGGATTTGCTGCCTACTTATTATTTACCCGACCTAAGGAGTTTTTAGGCTTTGCATTCACCTTTTTCCTGGTGAACTTATTAGGTTTTGTAGTTTACTATACCTTCCCGGCTGCACCACCGTGGTTTATACAAGAGCATGGCTTCCATTTTATAGCACTTACCAAAGGCAGTACTGCAGGTTTGGCACGGTTTGATAACTACTTTCACGCCGGCATTTTCAAATCTATTTACACCAAAGGCTCTAACGTATTTGCTGCCATGCCTTCGCTGCACTCATCATACCCTGTAATTGTATTATACTACGGTATCAAAAACCGCCTCAAATATGCCAATATCATTTTTGCCATGGTAATGGTAGGCATTTGGTTTACGGCAGTTTATGCCAGCCACCACTACGTGCTCGACGTTTTGGCAGGTATTACCACAGCAATATGTGGTATCAGCTTGTTTAACCTCATTTTAAACAGAAGCAAAGCCTTTCAAAAGTTCATCTCGCGCTATCAACAATTAATTACTCGTTAATTATCGTCTGTTAAAGCAGATATTTTTATTTCAATAGTTAAAGTATTACTTTAACTCAAAATTTTTATGCGCTGACTATAACATAATTAAGGCTATTACGTACAAATGGGCACAACCTTTGATATTATAATAATTACATTAATTGTATGTTTGTATCAGCCTGTATATGAAAAAGTTATCACTTTTTATCTTCACAATATTAGTAACTGCGCGTGTTTTTGCTCAAAATACGCTTGCAGATAGTCTGCAAAAGCAAATAGACACCGCTTCATCTAACGTTTTAAAAGCAAAACTTTATAACCAACTAGCTGTAAGTTACATGAACTATGCGGCAATACAGGATAGGGAATTGAAAACTGCTTACCAGGAAAACTCTTTAAAATATACGTTGCTGGCCATACACCAATACTCACGTACTGATGATAGTACCGGCTTACGTACATCATTTGATAGGTTAGCCCGAGTTTACCGCGATCAGAAAAAATACAGTCCCGCCAAATGGTTTATATTACAATCAAATACCATGGCACGCGAGCAAAATGATGTACCTAATATTGTAGCATCATTAATTACGCTGGCGGGCATTAAAATGGATATTCATGATTATGACTTAGCCCGTCGTGATTTGCGCGAAGCATTACAGTTATCTTCATTAAACTGCTACACTAATCAGCAAATGGATGTAATGTTAAGTTATGCCCGTTTATATAATAGTACCAACAGCGGCAAGCAAGCTGCCGAAGCAATGAAGCGCTATACCTTTATAAAAGATAGCGCGGCCCGTGATTCGGAGGCACGTACTACAGCCAGATTGCGCACAAGAAAAAAGTTTTATACAGCAAGTTACAAGTTGTTAAGAAAGAATACCACACAGAACATAGCTTCTTTGTAATTGTAAGCGGCATTATAGCAGCAATTATATTAATTGGTGCCATCATCATATTTTACAGGCGGAAACGTTAAAAGCAGTTAAACCAATAACTGCTTTTTTTGTCATATAGATATATGAACAAGAGGTGGATTATAGGCGGGTTATTAACCTTACTGCTACTCAGCATAACGGTGTTGGTGCAATCGCAGAGTATAACTGCGGACGACAACTTTAAACAGGATTTTTTATCGCGAATTAACAAAGTGAGGGCCGTTGGCTGTAGCTGCGGTAACAAGTATTATGCCCCTGCCCCTCCCTTAACCTGGAACAATACGTTGGAGAACGCTGCACAAGGCCACGCGCAGGACATGAACTTCCATAATTATTTTAGCCATACCAGCAAAGACGGCCGCAACAGCGAAGACAGAATTGTAGCCGCCGGATATTACTTTAACGGTTACCGCAGCTTTGCTGCCGGCGAAAACATTGCTTATGGCCAGCATAGTATTGCCGAAGTTAATGATGGTTGGTTTAAAAGCGTAGGCCACTGCCAAAACCTCATGAACCCCGAGTTTAAAGAGATTGGTATAGCACGCAGTGGCCTGTATTGGGTAGAAGATTTCGGCGGACGGGAAAGCTTTACACCTGAAGAACAGAAGCTGATAAAACAAGGCAACGTACGGATGATTATCAAAAAAGAACGTTCTGAATAAAGTATTATCTGCTCAAAGAACGCTTTAATGCCAGAATATAACCGGTGTGCAATCCTTCATGAAAGAGTAAGAAAGTTATTGCCTCGTCAATATTATTGATATCCACATTATAACGTGTTGGTCTGGGTACATAATTAACAAACAGGTTATTGTTATAGTCAATCTCCAGTTGATCGATGGTTGATACTAAAAGCTGTTTAATCTGTTCTAGATCTGCTTCGCCAGCCAATCCGTTAGGTTTAGTATCAGATTTATAGGTATCAAAATAAGCTTCTTCAACTGTTATAGGCAAACCTGCCTGTTTGTAACATAAATTTTGCTGCACTGCTACCAAATGGCCAATATTCCAGATCAGGTTATTATTAAAGCCTTCAGGGATTTTATTTAACTGCTCTATCGAAAAGCCTTCGACCATTTTCAACACGTTAACCCTTGTTTTGCGGATGATTTCAAACGGATAATTCATGCGGTAAATGTAATAAGCTTTGGTTTATTGGCAAGCACTATCACAAAATACAATAGCTACTATTCTCCTAAATGATAAGCTAGTTGCATATAGCCTAATACTTCATCGTTCAAATCTTCAGGTAAATTCATCCTAAAATGATGGTTAAACTGGTTGGCATCGCCCGGCACCTGGGCCATTTTTACAAAGCAGGTATTGTCAGGGTATAGTTGCTTAAACGGAAAAACCACATGGATAAAGCTTTTACCTAATTGTGTTATCCAGGCAATGCGTTTATGTGAGTTAGCAACAGCGATCATGCTTTTGGTTGGGTGCAGGGCTACATCTTTGCCCAGCTTTTTAAACTCAGCTACAAAATGGTTAAAAAGCATTAACGTATGTTCAGATTTTCCTGCCAGAAAATCGGCTATCTGTTTGGCTTCATCGGGGTTTAATTTATTGTCGGGCATAATATTGAGATGATTGCTCACCCTAAAATAGGCATTATAAAGCAATCATTAATAAATCCCGAAACTGTAATTAAACACTATTCGCTCCGTTTCTTAATCTTAATTCTTTAAATTAGGCACCAAGCCCCTGTTATAATAACCTTTATATTTTATCAACCTATATGAAAGTTAAAGTAAAAGCAGAGATCCAGAATTTTATATCCATTATATTAGGCATCCTATCAGCAGGGGTTGGGCTAAAAGGCTTCTTATTATCCAGTAAATTTATTGATGGTGGCGTTACCGGTATTTCTATGCTCGTGGCCGAAACCACAGGGCTACCCATTTCCATACTCATATTTGTAATCAATGCTCCTTTCCTTTATTTAGGTTATAGAAGGTTAGGACTGCTGTTCGCCATAAAAAGCGCATTGGCTATCGGCGGTTTATCGCTTTGCCTGGCTTTTGTTCATTTCCCTGATGTAACGCCAGATAAATTGTTGACTGCTGTATTCGGCGGTTTCTTTATTGGTGTAGGTTCTGGACTAGCCATGCGTGCCGGTGCAGTTTTGGATGGGACAGAAATTGCCGCGGTATTGGTAAGTAAGCAAATGCAATTTTTAAGGGTGAGCGATGTGGTGTTATTGCTCAATGTGCTTATATTTTCAACGGCAGCTTTATTCTTAGGTGTCGAATCTGCTTTATATTCTATCCTCACCTATGTAGCAGCTTCTAAAATGATTGATTATATCCTGAATGGTGTTGAGCAGTATACCGGCATTACCGTGGTATCAACCAAGAGTGATGTGATCCGCAGGGTAATAACGCAACGATTAGGTCGTGGTGTAACTATCTACCAGGGAAAAAGCGGTTACGGTAAAGACGGGCAGATTAACGACCCTCGCGATATTATTTTCACCGTAGCCACCCGGCTCGAAATACCATCAATTAAACAAGCTATTTTAAAGGTTGATCCGTCTGCTTTTATCGTACAACAAAGCATTGACGATACCACCGGCGGCTTGTTAAAGCGCAAAGGCATTCACTAAAAAATAACGCTTTGCAACAATTATATGACATATTAATACTGCGTTAAACTATGGTTTATCTTCATGGTCAATAGGGAAACCCCTTACCCCTGTTATCAATGACTAAAACTTTACTAATCCTTATCTTCAGTATCCTTGTAATTAGCAGGGCATCAGCGCAGCAAACCCGTATTGTAATGGGTTCAGTGGCCGATTCAACCGGTGTGCTGCCCGGCATCAACGTAAAATTAACTTCCGATAAGGATAGTGTGGTTGTGGCTACCTCAGCCAAAGGTTTGTTTAGCTTCCCATCTGTTATCAGCAAAAACTTTAAGGTTACGGTGTATGGTATAGGCTATCAAACATTTACACGCCGTTACGTAATGGATAACAGTACCAAACCCATCCTGCTTGATCCTATTAAGTTAGCCATAGAAAGCAAAATGCTGAAAACAGTAAATGTTGTAGCCATTAACCCCATCACCATAAAAGAAGATACGGTTGAATACAAAGCCAGCGCCTATAAAGTACGCGAAGGTTCGCCGGTTGAAGATCTGTTGAAGAAACTACCGGGCGTAACTGTTGATAAAGACGGCAACGTAACAGCCCACGGTAAGCAGGTAACCAAAGTGCGCGTAAACGGCAAAGATTACTTTACAGGCGATGTGCAAACAGCCACGCAAAACCTACCTGCCGACATTGTAGAGAACATACAGGTAATTGACGATTATGGTGACCAGGCTAACCTAACCGGCATTAAAACCGGCGATCCTGATAAGATATTGAACATTACCATACAAAAAGGTAAACGCACAGGTAAATTTGGCCAGGGTACGGTTGGCGCGGGTAACGATGATAAATATGTAGCCAAAATATCGGCTAATGCTTTTCATGAAGATACCCAGCTTTCGTTGTTAGGTACTATAAATAACAACAACACCAATGCCTTTAACTTCGGCAGCGGTTCCGGAGGAAGCGGTAGTGGCGGCGGTGGTCGTGGCGGGTCGCAAAGCAGTGCAAGTAATGGCATTAGTACTGCCAATGGTATTACTATAAATAAATCATTAGGGTTTAACTATCGTGACGACTGGGGCAAGAAGATCACCACCTATGGCAGTTACAGCTTCGCCGATAAAGACCGGACTACCGAAACTACATCACAACAGCAAAACCTTTTCCAGAGCGGGGCTATATTAAACAATGATAATACTACCGATAAAAATCACAGCATCAACCATCGCTTTGATTTTAATATGGAATATAAAATTGATACGGCTAACTACCTGAAGATTAATCCAAGTTTCTCTTATGGATCATCTACCGATGTTAATAATGACATTTTCTCTAATAGCAGATTAAATACCCTAACCAACGGTACAGATAATAGTATTACCAATGCCAATTCGCCTACAGGTGGTATGAATGTTCTCTACAACCATAAATTCAAGAAAAAGGGCCGCAATTTCAGCGTATCGGGAAGTGTGAACTTTTCTAAAAGCACCTCAGACCTTGACGATCAATACAACACGCAGACAGATTCGGTAATTGTGCCTTTACATCAACAGATCAATACCGACAATACTTCGCAGAAGGTTAACGCTCATGCATCGTACATCGAACCTATAGGCAAAACAACTTACCTGGAGGCTAACTATACTTACAGCTATACCAACACCGATAATAATCGATTAAACTATCGTTTTGATCCGATTACGCATGTGCCCATGTATATTGATTCACTGAGCACGCTATACAATTACCAGTTTACAACCAATAGCTTTGGCTTAAACCTGCGCGGTGTTAAACCTAAGTACAATTACACCATTGGCCTGGTAGCCAAGCCGACGTCGCTCGATGGTGAATCGCACAATTTTGAGACTTCTACCCATACCTTTAACCTGGTACCTACTGCGCATTTTGTTTATAATTTCTCTAAAAACCACACCCTTAATTTCAACTATAGCGGCACCAATAATATGCCCAGCTTTACCCAATTGCAGTCTCAGCCCGATTATTCTAACCCGCAGAATATTGTATATGGTAACCCCAACTTAAAACCAGAGTTTAGCAACAACATCACCTTGCGCTATAACCAGTTTGATATTGCAAGCGGTAACTCGCTCTTCACTAATTTAACCTTTAATGAAACGCAGAATAAGATTGTAACCAACAGCCAGCCGGTTGCTAATACCATACTTAATCCCGGTGATAAAAAGGATAGCACCGTGCAGGAAACCCGTTATTTAAACACTAATGGCTTTTATTCAATGGGTGGTAATTATTCGTTCTCGAAACCATTTGCCAACCGTAAATACACCGTAAGTTTAATGGGTGGCGCTACTTACAGTAATAACGTGAGTTATATTGAGGGTGACAGAAACCTAAGCAAAAACTTAGTCTGGAACCAGGGCGCAAAGGTCAGGTTCGATTTGGATAGTATAATGGATACCGAAGTAAGCGCAAACTACAGCGCCAACACTACCAAATACAGCATCCCCTCATCAGTTAATGGCGATGCTCGAACCTGGACTTTAGGTTTGGATGGACGTAACTTCTTTTGGTATGATCTGATATTGGGTTACAACCTTACACAAACCATTAATCATGGTTTCAGCAGTACGGTTAAAACCAACCCTACCCTGTTAAGCACTTATGTTGAATACCAGTTTTTAAAGAAGCATATTGCCTCGTTAAGATTCCAGGCTTTCGATTTATTTGACCAGAATACGGGCATTACCCGAACAGTTAGCAGTAACCAGATCATTGATACCCGCACTAATCGTTTAGGCAGATACTTTTTACTCTCATTTACCCTGCGGCTACAGAAATTTGCAGGCAACCGGAAACAAGGCGGAGGTTTTAGAAACGGCGGGGGCGGCCGAGGCGGAGGCCGGAGAGGTTCGTTTGAATAGACACCCTGTTTCAATAGTACAAACTATTTTCAGGACGATACATCAGAGGGTGTTCCGGACTTTTAAGTCATTTTGTAAATTGACACCGAAAATGGCCTTGGAGATATCATAAGCCGCGATTTTTAACACCTGGACAGGGTGTTCCGGGTGTTCCAAAGTGTTCCGCTTTCAAAAAACGGAACACCTCTAAAAGGATGTCATACCCCGATCAAAATGCAGATCAGCAGCCTACTGCTGATCTAGCCATTCGTTCAAAATATTTACGGTATCACCATAAAATAAGCGATAGGTATTTTCGGTAACATAACCAATGTGCGACGTAGCCAGCAGGTTATCCAGTTTGCGTAACGGATGATCTGCAGGTAAAGGCTCCGTATCAAATACATCTATGGCTGCACCTGCTATTCTTTTTTGTTGAAGTGTTTCAATCAAAGCTTGCTCATTAACCAATGGCCCGCGTGAGGTGTTGATGAAGTAAGCTGTCGGTTTCATCAGATCGAATTCCTGTTGACTAATAATTCCGCGACTACGATCGCTTAAAACTAAATGTACAGTAACAATATCAGCTTGTTTAAAGAGCTCGTCTTTGCTTACCAGCTTAGCTCCTGCTGCTTCGGCTTTTTCTGCGGTGAGATTCTGGCTCCATGCTATTACATTCATATCGAAAGCTTTGGCATAATGCGCCATCTTTTCACCTAATCGCCCCAAACCAATGATACCAATGGTTTTACCCGACAGATCGATGCCTACAGTTTGTTGCCAACCGCCAGATTTAAAGCTATTACTCTCCTGCGGAATATGCCTTGCAAACGCCATCAGCAATGCCCAGGTTAACTCGGATGCTCCGGTTGAAATATAGCCGGTATGCTTAAGTGTAATACCCAAATCTTCTACGGCTTTTGTATCGATAGATGCATTACGGCTTCCAGTAGAAACAATGAGTTTTAGATTAGGCAACTTAGATAAGATACTGTGCGTTAATGGTGTACGCTCGCGCATTACGCAAAGGGCATTAAAAGGTTTTAAGCGATCGATGAGGCTAGCTTCTTCAGCAATATGATCGTCGAATACAGTGATGTCTACTTTTTCTTTTACAGCGGTCCAGTCTGCCATGTTAAAGGCAACATGCTGATAATCGTCTAATATTGCAATTTTGGGTTTGTTTTCCATAATGAAATCTGCTGCATAGATAACAATTTCTGTTCGATTTAGTTATTTGCAAAAACAAAGCCGCTTAACCAATTGAATGGTAAGCGGCTTTTAAATATTTAAATATTACTTATACCAGGTTCTTTTTGATATAGGCAATACTTTGCGAAATACTGTTGTATGGGTCGCCGGGGCATTTATCCTGCTCTACGAAGA
>CAHJXH010000102.1 GCA_903644075.1 Sphingobacteriaceae bacterium
ACCGCTCAGCCCCCGCACCGTGAAATTGAGAAAACCGCCCTCGGCGCTACCCAATCAATCGATTGGAGTTTTGAAGAAAGCACTGTTGTTGCCGTTGAAAAACTACGTGAGCAAGGTTATATCATCATTGCAGTTGAACAAGCGGAAAACAGCATTATGCTCAATACCTTTGAACCCGAACAAGGCAAAAAATATGCCCTGATATTCGGCAACGAAGTAAATGGTGTTAGTGAAGATGTAATGGCAACCATTGATCATTGCATCGAAATCCCGCAATTTGGCACTAAGCATTCGTTTAATATAGTTGTGTCTGCAGGTATTGTACTTTGGGATTTTTTCGCGAAATTGAATCTTCAATAGATTCAATTGGATATGAACCCGATTGCCAAAAAACTGCTCATTAAACCCGGAACCCATTGGTTATTTGTAAACACGCCTGAAGATTATCTGGCCTACATAGATCCCCTGCCCGAGAATGTACAAGTAAGTTTTGAAAGCAGCACCAAAGTTGATGGCATCCAGCTGTTTGTAAAGAACAAAGCAGAACTGGCAACAGAGTTAAAATCCGTCCAACCGGCATTAAAGCCTGATACCATTCTCTGGATCACCTACCCTAAAAAAAACACCAAAATCTCAACCGATCTGGCTATGATGGATAGTTGGGACGAAGTAAAACAGTACGGTTTAGATACAGTAGCCTCTGCCGCTATTAATGATACCTGGACGGCCCTACGTTTTCGCCCCAGAGACCTGGTTAAAACTTCACCAGCCAAACTATCCGAGATAGCCAAAAGCGATTTCTCTGAATATATAGACGTTGCCAACAAAAAGGTAACCCTCCCACCCGATGTGATCGAAGCCCTAAAGGAAGCCCCACAAGCTTTGGATACTTTCACCCGATTGGCATGGTCGCACCAAAAAGAGTATGCGGTTTGGATACTGGGTGCCAGGCAAGAGAAAACAAGGATTTCGCGCGTTGAGAAAATGGTAGTGATGTTGGTTAATGGGAAGAAGAATCCATCGGAGAAGTAACGTTCCCTTCCCCTCACGTCATTGCAATAGCGCAATCTCAGACCGATTAGCACTGACTTCAATAGCGTAGAAACAATTATGAACAGTTGTGCGAAAATTAACGTCAGTCCCGCTTAATCGCCGCGGGGAAGGCTATTACTTTTTAGCCAAAAAGTAATCAAAAGGCTCATCAGCAAAAGGCTTCTTTACGCACAGGACATGCCGCACAGCGTTCAGAACAACACAGGCCGGGATCTTTTGCCCCGCTAACGCTACCCACAATCCGTCCCTTCTGCAAAATTTCCAATGCCTCTTTCCAGCACACAGGCCACCATTGTTCTGCCCGCTTTGGCCGAAGCTGTTTGCCGACATTAAACCCATTTGTCAATTGCGAAGTACTGCCTGTCCCGGATTTACATCGGGAAAGCAATCTCGTCGCAAGCAAATCCGATCTGTATAGCTACGAGGTTGCCACGCTATCGATCAGAGACAAGGTTTTTTACAACCACACTAAGAAACTGTACCCACTAACCCCAAATACCCTAACAATTGTGGCATCTTAATTTTCGGATAGCATAACATTGGCCACACCACATCCTTTCATAGAAAATTGAGCAGCCACGACTTTTTCTTTGGTTCGTTTCTTTTTGAGAGAAAAAGAAATGAACATCCACTAACGATTCATAACAAACGCTACCCTTCCTAATGAAAAACTGATTTCTACGTTAACCAAGTCAGTGCTAATCGGTCCGAGATTATTAATATTGCGTTTGCCTTTTATATGTATTAATGAGCTCCCTGTGGTCGGTTGTCTTCGTACCTCAATAACGTGCTTTATGAAAGTGACGTTATTTTAAATTAGCCTCAACCTTTCCTGCCAACTCCTGTTATACTCCCATGGCAAATTTCATAGAACTATTAGACAAAAACGACCGCAACACATTAATTAATGTGGACAATATAACTTCAGTTGTAATTTATAAAGACCCGCAGGAAGAAGTGAGGATATACCTTATTGGTGATAAGGAATCCTTTATAACCGTGAAAGAATCGTATGAAGAATTGAAGGGAAAACTCCAGGATTGGATAAAAATAAACCTGCGATAGCCGGGACGGCCTACCGCAGGTACTGATCTATTTAGAGTGATGTTCTAAAAAGCTTGTTCGTAAAAATTCACAACGTCTTTGCTTTCTAACAGGGTATGCCCGGTTAAAAACTCATCGACTTTGCGGGCAGCTTCGCGACCTTCTGAGATGGCCCAAACAACCAGTGATTGTCCGCGGCGCATATCGCCGCAGGCAAATACTTTGCTAATGTTGGTGCGGTAAACCCCTTCTTTGGCTTTAACGTTCTTGCGTTCGTCCAGCTCAACGCCCAGTGCTTCCAGCATACCGTTGTATTGTGGATTAAGGAAGCCCATTGCTAAGAACACACGCTGGCAAGGTAATTCGCGCTCAGAACCTTCTATCTCGGCAAACTTGGTAGGTCGACCTAAAAAGTCTGTCTCCCAGCTTACATCAGTTACTTTAAGGGCACGCAGGTTACCATCTTCGTCGCCTAAAAACTCTTTGGTATTGATACCGAAATGGCGTTGACAACCTTCCTCGTGCGAGCTGGTTGTTTTCAGCACCATTGGGTAGCTTGGCCAAGGCATAGCAGCGGTACGCGCTGTTGGCGGCTGTGGCATAAACTCAAATTGCAGGATAGATTTGGCACCGTGACGGTTAGATGTACCCACACAGTCAGAACCGGTATCGCCACCACCAATTACCACTACATCTTTATCTGTAGCCCAGATATCTTCTGTTGTGACAGGACTATTGCCTACACGTTTATTTTGTTGTTTTAGGAAGTCCATTGCAAAGTGCACACCTTTAAACTGGCGGCCAGGGATTGGCAAATCTCGCGGGATGGTTGAACCACCGGCCATCACAACGGCATCATAAGCACGTACCAGTTCATCAGCAGCAATGTGTTTACCAATTTCTGTATTGCAGATAAATTCAACACCATCAGCCTCCATAACCTGGATACGGCGGTCGATCACCCATTTCTCCAGCTTAAAATCTGGGATACCGTAGCGTAGCAAACCTCCCGGTTTATCATCGCGCTCGTAAACAGTTACAATATGGCCGGCTTTGCTCAGTTGCGCAGCAGCAGCCAAACCCGCAGGGCCCGAACCTACAACCGCTACCCTTTTGCCGGTTTTAATTAGCGGCGCAACAGGTTTAACGAGGTTCTTTTCGTAAGCGATCTCGATAATATGTTTCTCAATTTCTTCGATAGCTACAGGCGGTTTATTGATGCCCAGTACACATGCAGACTCGCAAGGTGCGGGACAAATACGACCTGTAAACTCAGGGAAGTTATTGGTTGAAGATAGTATCTCATAAGCTTCAACCCAGTTTTTACGGTAAACGGCATCGTTAAACTCGGGGATAATATTGCCGAGCGGGCAGCCAGAGTGGCAAAACGGTATGCCACAATTCATGCACCGTGCCGATTGTTCGTTCAGTTTATCAGCAGTGTACAGGCCAACAAACTCGTTATAGTTTTTCACCCTGGTGTCGGGTGCTGTTTTACCAGGAAGTTCTCTGTTAAACTCCTGAAATCCGGTAGGCTTTCCCATAATTATTTGCTGACAGCTTGATATTCTTTTTCTTGTAAAACTCTTTTGTACTCTTTCGGGAACACTTTAACAAAGTTCAGCTTGGCTGCATCCCAGGTGCTTAATAAGCGCTTAGCAACCTCACTTTGGGTAAGATTAGCATGCTTTTTAAGTAAGGTTAAGATTTGCTCCTCATCTTTTAATGAAAGCGGATCCAGATCAACCATTTCCGGGTTACAGTTCTCGGCAAATGTGTGGTCTTCGTCATAGATCCAGGCTAAACCACCGCTCATACCTGCGGCAAAGTTACGGCCTGTTTTACCAAGGATCAGCGCACGGCCGCCGGTCATGTACTCGCAACCGTGATCGCCCACACCTTCTACAACCGCAGTTGCACCCGAGTTACGTACCGCGAAACGCTCGCCCGCCATACCACGCACAAACAGTTCGCCCGAAGTAGCGCCATACATGGCCACGTTACCAATGATGATGTTATGCTCTGGCGTAAAGGTTGAGTTAGCAGCC
The DNA here is from genome assembly GCA_903644075.1 of Sphingobacteriaceae bacterium. Lineage (GTDB taxonomy): Bacteria > Bacteroidota > Bacteroidia > Sphingobacteriales > Sphingobacteriaceae > Mucilaginibacter. The sequence goes on from CAHJXH010000102.1 coordinate 4,146, forward strand.
GGATAAATAGCCAGCTGAGCACCCGATAAACCTTTACCTACATAGTCATTCGCTTCACCCTCCAGTTCAAAAGAGATCCCTTTTGCGGCAAAAGCACCAAAGCTTTGCCCCGCAGAACCTTTAAATTTAAAGTTGATGGTATTATCCGGCAAACCAACTGAGCCGTATTTTTTAGAGATTTCGTTCGATAATAAGGTACCGATGGTACGGTCGATGTTTTTAACATCAAACGATGCAAATACCGGCGTTTTATCAGCCAAAGCCTGTTGTGCAGCTTCCAGCAGTTTCCAGTCGATGATCTCGGCCATGCCGTGATCCTGGCTTTCGCTATTGTAAAGTGTTAAACCTTTTTGGTTAGTTACCGGGTGTAATATGCCTGATAGATCAACCTTTTTAGCTTTCCAGCTTTGGATATTGTCTCTTACTCTTAAGAATTGTACACGGCCAACCATTTCCTGTATGGTACGGAAACCAAGCTCGGCCATAATTTCGCGCATGTCTTCTGCCAGGAAACGGAACAGGTTAACAATATGCTCCGGCTTACCGCTGAACAGTTTACGCAATTCAGGATCTTGTGTGGCTACACCAACTGGGCAGGTATTTAAGTGACACTTACGCATCATGATACAGCCGCCAGCAACCAGGGCTGCAGTAGCAACTCCCCATTCCTCAGCACCCATCAAGGCTGCTATAACTAAATCGCGACCGGTTTTCATCTGTCCATCGGCCTGTAACACTACGCGGCTGCGCAGTTTGTTACGTACCAGTGTTTGATGTGCTTCGGCCAAACCAAGTTCCCAGGGTAAACCTGCATGTTTGATAGAGCTGATTGGCGATGCACCGGTACCACCATCGTAACCTGCAATCAGGATCACATCGGCATGTGCTTTAGCAACACCGGCAGCAATAGTACCCACGCCTGCTTTTGATACCAGCTTAACGTTGATACGTGCAGCACGGTTAGCATTTTTAAGATCGAAGATCAGCTGGGCTAAATCTTCAATTGAGTAAATATCGTGGTGCGGTGGCGGAGATATTAAACCTACGCCCGGAGTTGAGTGACGGGTTTTAGCAATCCAATCATCAACCTTGTGGCCCGGCAGTTGCCCGCCTTCGCCCGGTTTTGCACCTTGTGCCATTTTAATTTGCAGCTCATCGGCGTTAGTAAGGTAATTTGAAGTTACCCCAAAACGTGCCGATGCAATTTGCTTAATGGCCGAACGCATGGAATCGCCGTTCTCCATTATTTCGTAACGCATTTCATCCTCGCCACCCTCGCCGGTATTGCTTTTGCCGCCAATGCGGTTCATGGCAATAGCCAAAGTGCTGTGCGCTTCGTGCGAAATTGAACCGAACGACATGGCACCTGTAGCAAAACGCTTCATGATGCTTTCTACCGGTTCAACTTCTTCTATCGAGATCGCCTCGCGGTGATGCGTAAAATCTAACAGGCCACGGATAGTGAAATGTTTTTCGGTTTGCTCGTTAACCAGTTTCGCGTAGTTTTTGTAAACTGCAAAATCATTGGTACGGGTTGCATGCTGCAGCAAATGGACCGTTTGCGGGTTAAACAAATGTTGCTCGCCGCGGCGTTTCCACTGGTAAATACCGCCTTCCTGCAGTAAACGGGTTTCACCTTTGGAGTGGTTAAAGCCCATGCTGTGTTTACCCAAAGCTTCGCGGGCAATTTCATCAAGGCCTAAACCTTCGATACGGGTAACTGCACCACAGAAATATTTGCTCACCACATCCTTATTCAAACCCAGGATCTCAAATACCTGGGAACCGTGGTATGATTGCAAGGTAGAAATCCCCATTTTAGAGAAGATCTTCAACAAGCCATCACAGATTGATTTAACGTAGTTATAGAAAAGTTTATCGGTTGGCAAATCTGTTTCCAGGTCGCCGCTAACTTTTAAGTTTTCAATAGTTGATAACGCCAGGTATGGGTTGATAGCACTTGCACCAAATGCCAGTAAAGCAGCAAAGTGATGTACTTCCCATGCATCGCCGGCCTCTACAACCAAACCTACCGAACCACGGCAACCTTTTTTAATGAGGTGGTGATGCACGGCAGATACCGCCAGTAATGATGGGATTGGCGCGTGCTCTGAATCAATGGCACGATCCGAAAGGATCAATACCTCGAAACCATCTTCAACCGCATCTTCGGCATAACGGCAAAGCCTTGCTATACCTTTTTCCAGTGAACCTGGCTGACCATCGGCCTTGAAATAAGTTTGTAATGTTTTAGCGTGGAACAAGCCGGTATCAATACTCCTTAGTTTCTCAACTTCGTGGTTATTTAATATCGGATGTTTCAGCTTTACGCAATGGCAATGCATTTTATCCTCATCCAACAGGTTACCGTTGTTACCGATAAAGGTAGCCAGGCTCATCACCAAACGCTCACGGATAGGATCTATCGGCGGATTAGTTACCTGCGCAAAAAACTGTTTAAAGTAGCTCGATAAGTGCTGAGGTTTATCAGACAATACAGCCAAAGGCACATCTGTACCCATTGAGCCAATTGGTTCTTTACCATCAACAGCCATCGGTTTAATAATCACCTCGATATCCTCTCGGCTGTAGCCAAATACCTGTTGGTAACGAAAAACAGAATCGGGCGAAAGGCTGGCGAAAGCCAAACGCGGCTCGGCCAGTTCTTCCATGCGGATCTGGTAGTTATCTAACCAGCGGCCATAAGGCTGTTGCGAAGCTATTTCCTGCTTAATTTCTTCGTCTTTGATGATCTTACCTTTTACAGTATCGATCAATAACATTTTACCCGGCTGCAGGCGGCCTTTACTAATTACAGTGCTCTCGTCGATGGTTAATACACCGGCTTCTGAGGCTGCAATAACACGGTTATCGTTAGTTACCACGTAACGCAGCGGGCGCAGACCATTACGATCTAACAAAGCACCAACTAATCTGCCATCGGTAAATGAAATTGCTGCAGGGCCATCCCAGGGCTCCATAATGGTAGCATGGTACTCGTAGAACGCCTTTTTAATCGGGTCCATGTGCTCGTTACCATCCCAGGCTTCTGGTACCAGCATCATCATTACGTGTGGTAATGAACGGCCTGAGTGAAGCAATACCTCGATGATGTTATCCAGACAAGCAGAATCCGATTGATTGTTATCGATAACCGGTAACAACATTTCCATTTCTTCGCTGGTGAAGTATGATGATGCCAGTGATTTAACACCTGCATAAAACCAGTTCAGGTTACCTGTTAAGGTATTGATCTCACCATTATGGGCGATCAAACGGAACGGCTGGGCCAGTTTCCATGAAGGGAAAGTATTGGTTGAGAAACGCGAGTGGATCATGGCAAAGCCAGATGCCACACGTGGATCGGCAAGGTCAGTAAAGTATTGGCGTAACTGGTACGTAGTAAGCTGGCCCTTATATATAATGGTTTTGCTGGATAGTGAGGTGAAGTAAAAATGCTCACCAGCCTGCGCTACAGTTTCGAGAACTGTTTTGTTAATATATCTTCTTAATACAAAAAGTTTACGTTCAAACGCCTCAGCAGTGGTAATGCTGTGTGGCTTTAAAATAAACAATTGTTCGGCATCGGGTTCAGCTTCGCGGGCCGTTTCGCCGATTACAGTATTATCTACAGGCACCTTACGGTAGCCTAAAATATGCAGACCAAGTTTTTCAGCAGCGCTGCCAATAATATTGCGGCAAGCCTTCTTCAGCACAGAATCCTTTGGAAAGAAGATCATCCCAACACCGTAATCGCCGGGCTCGGGTAAACTCATCTCCAGGTTCGAGCATTCTTCCATTAAAAATTCATGGGGCAGTTGAATGAGGATACCTGCACCGTCACCACTATCGGGGTCACAGCCGCAAGCACCACGGTGCTCCATATTTTCGAGAATAGTGAGTGCGTCACGGACAATCTGGTTTGATTTATGTCCATTAATGTTAGTTATAAACCCTGTACCACAAGAGTCATGTTCAAATTCGGGCCGGTACAAACCCTGCTGGGGGCTATCAGTTAAATCCATATTAAAAGAACCAATTTGAAAAAGGTGTAATAACGAAATTACGTTTTTTGAAAAACAATTTGAATAGTGTCGAAATTTTTAAAAAGGTCGCAACAAATACTACAGAAGAAGTAGTTTTAATGAAATATTCTTAATATTTATCACTTTTCTGTAAAAATTTCTTAATCAAAATAGCTTACATTGCTCATATCTGTTAATAATAAACCCTGTGATGAGCACCGTTTTTATTGCTTAGGTAACAAATAACAGTACCATCTATAAAAACTGGATGTTTAGTTAAAATTACCACATTGTTAACTACCTGCCATTTTACTACGCACTTATTTACGTTTGTGGCATTAAATGATTAAGCTATTTTTGCAGCTTAATTATAAAAAGCATGTCAGAAAAAAATAAAGCTGTTTTTTTAGACCGGGACGGCGTTCTAAACCAGGAAATGGGCGATTACGTAACCAAGTTCGAAGATTTCCACGTGCTCGAACATAATTTCGCTACTCTGAAAGAATTGCAAGACCGCGGTTATAAACTCATTGTGGCTACCAACCAGGGCGGTATTGCCAAAGGATGGTACACCGAAGAACAGCTGGCCGAAATGCATGCACACCTGCGCAAACTTTACGCCGGGCATGGTGTTGAATTTACAGATATATATTATTGCCCGCATCACCCCAACTTTACCGGCGATTGCGATTGCCGCAAACCTAAACCTGGTTTATTACTAAGGGGAATTGCTGAGCATAATATAGATCCCGCTAAATCATATTTTATTGGCGACCGTGAGCGCGACCTAGAAGCAGGTACTGCCGCAGGCGTAAAAGGTATCCTGATCAACAGCGATCAGCCGATTAGCGAGATACTTGATCAAATAGCTTAACCTTAATATATAGCATGAAACTAAGCAGCTACTTAAAAAATATCGATTCGGTTATTGCGGCGGCCATTGGTTATTATGCTATTTATTTATACACCAAATATAACGGCATCGGCATTTCGCCCGATTCTATTATGTATACCAGCGCGGCGCGGGGTTTCCATTCAACAGGTGCTCTCACTACATTTAACGGGCATGCCATTGTTGATTTCCCGGTCTTCTACCCTATTTTTCTGGGGCTAACTTTTTTCATTAGCGGGATTGATCCTGTAGTAGCCGGGCCTGTTATAGATGGATTGTTGTTTGCAGGTGTGATATTGATCAGTGGCTTGCTGATGCAGCATTTTGCCGCTAAGAGCACGATATATAAATGGCTGGTTTTGGGCGCTATTATATTGAGCCCGGCTTTGTTACAGATCTATACCTATTTATGGTCGGAGACGCTTTTTATATTCCTTGTATTTGCCTTCTTCATCACCTTCTCTCAATATTTAAAAACCCACACCTATATAACACTGGTTGTTGCCGCATTGGTTGCAGGCATTAGCTGCATAACGCGCTATGCCGGTATAACTGTAATTGGCACCGGGTGTTTATTATTGTTAATTGAGAACGCTTTGCCGTTTAAAGAACGGTGGAAGCGCATTTTCATCTTCGGTGCTATATCTTGCTCTTTATTAATTGCCAACCTTGTTCGTAATCACCTGGTAAGTGGTACAGGTACCGGCCCACGCGAAGCGTCAATTACCGGCTTCTGGCAAAATATGATCTATTTTGGTGGCACGATTGTAGACTGGGTTACAATCCCCAGCGAGGCTGATTCTGTAGCTTTAGCTGTAGCCATTATTACGATAGTAGGGTTAATGATAGCCTTGTGGTTCCATGCCTTCCGTAGAAATCTCAATCACTATCTCGTTATTGCCATCACATTCTCGTTGATCTATGGGCTATTTATCGTTATATCGTCTACCTTCTCGCGCTACGAACGCATTAATGACAGGCTCCTGGCCCCCATGTATATCCCCACCATCTGGGCTTTAACCTGGTGGATTATCCACATGCCTAAACGCTGGTCGCAGGCTGCTAAAATTCCTGTTTATGTATTGTTTGGCCTATGTGCTTTGGTGATAGAGTATCGTTTATACAAAGTAGACTACCAGCGTTGGGACGATCAGCGTGATTATGGAAATCCTGGTTATGCCGATGACGACTGGAAAGATTCGGGACTGGTGAAGTTTATGCGCAGCAATGATGCTTTCTTTAAAACCGATGCACCTATCTATTCTGATGCACCGGAAGCTGTGTACTTTTTAGGCGGCCATACAGGTACTAAACTATTGCCACACCGTTATTTCCCTAAAACGGTTGAGAAGTTCCTGGAGCAGAAACATTACTACCTCATTTGGTTTGACAACCTCGACAACCCGGAACTGATTAACCTGAAATATATTCAGCAGAAAAAAAATCTGAAAAAGTTACAACAATTTGGCGACGGAAGCATTTATGAATACAGCGAATCAGATCAGCCTGCTAAATGATAAGCTACTCATTGCGTAGAATTTGATTTTGATTTTATAATTAACTGTATATATTTGCAATCGCTCACCAAAAGTTAGCTATAGAAATGAAGGTTTTCACTTTACATCATTTGCATCTGCACCATCGCCACCATGTGGCGATCAAATAATGATGTTTCTACGTGAAATATTGCAACCTCCGTTTATCTTATAGTATAATTAATTCCCAGCTTTGAAAACATTAAAAATAGCGATCCAAAAATCGGGTCGGCTCAACGAAAAGTCCGTTGAACTACTTAAAAATTGTGGCCTGAATTTCGAGAACTACAAAAGTTCATTGATCTCGCCGGTGTCTAACTTCCCCCTGGAAATCCTTTTTCTTCGCGATGACGATATCCCCGAATACGTACAGGATGGCATAGCCGACTTAGGTATTGTAGGTGAAAACGTGATCCAGGAAACTGAGGTTGAGGTTAATTACCTGCAAAGGTTAGGCTTTGGTAAATGCGCATTAAAAATTGCCGTTACCAATAACAGTGATATTACAGATCTGCAACATCTAAACGGTAAATCAATAGCCACCACCTACCCTGCTATTTTGGGTAAGTTTTTAAAAGAAAATAACATCCAGTCGGATATTCGTAACATTTCCGGTTCGGTAGAAATTGCCCCGGGTTTGGGATTGGCTGATGCCATTTGCGATTTAGTATCAACCGGAGGAACGCTGAAAAGCAATGGGTTAAAACCTTTTGCCGATGTGATGTCGTCTGAAGCTGTTTTAATTGGCCGCAAAGGTGATGAGGATAATATCCTAATCCAGGAGCTGATTCAACGCATCCAATCGGTATTACGCGCTAAGGAGACTAAGTATGTAGTACTAAATATCCATCGTGATAATTTGCCACAAATTATGAGCTTATTACCGGGTGTTAAAAGCCCTACTATAGTGCCATTGGCCGAGGCTGACTGGGTTGCAGTACATACTGTAATACCCGAGCGCGATTTTTGGGACCGCATTAGCAGCCTGAAACAAGCCGGTGCCGAAGGTATTGTGGTGATGCCGATAGAGAAGATTATTCTATAAGTACCCCCTGGCCCCCGAAGGGGGTGTGGGAACAAATCATATTTCCAACATTTAAAAAAGCCCCTCTCCCTTAGAGAGGGGTTGGGGAGAGGTTTTTATGTTAAGAATATATAATTATCAGGATTTAAATACTGATGACCTGCAGCAACTGGTTCAGCGCAATGTTGACCCGGCTAACGAGATCCGCTCGATTGTAGAAACGATTATCGATACCGTGCGCGAACATGGCGATAATGCTCTGCTGGATTATGCCCACAAGTTTGATAAAGTTAAACTCGATAAGCTTTACCTGGATAAAGCCGAATTGCGCGAACTGGCAAATGCCCTGCAACCAGAGCAGAAAGAAGCCTTGAAGACGGCCTACAACAATATCTACATATTTCACCAGGCGCAGTTACATCAGGAAGACAAAATTGAAACCATGCCCGGCGTAACTTGCTGGCGCGAATTAAGGCCGATTGAAAAAGTTGGCTTGTATATTCCCGGTGGTAGTGCTGTTTTACCGAGTACATTTTTAATGCTGGGTATCCCCGCTCGTATAGCAGGTTGCAAAGAGATTGTAGTATGCTCGCCCCCACAAAAAAGCGGGAAGGTTAACGCCTTTATCGCTTACGTTGCCGAATTACTGGACATCGACCGTATTTACTTTGCCGGAGGCGCACAGGCTATTGCAGCTATGGCTTACGGAACAGAAAGTATTGCCAAAGTTGATAAGATCTTTGGCCCGGGTAACCAGTTTGTAACCAAGGCGAAGACGATCATCCAATCAACCACTACTACGGCAATTGATATGCCGGCTGGCCCATCAGAAGTATTAGTTATTGCTGATGAAACCGCCAACCCTATCTTTGTAGCTGCTGATCTTTTAGCCCAAGCAGAGCACGGTAGTGATAGCCAGGCCGTTCTGGTAACCACATCTGAACAAATGGCCCAAGCAGTTATTGTGGAGCTAAACAAACAATTACCTACACTACCACGTGCTGAAATTGCCGGGCAAGCCATAGCAAACTCTTACGCCGTTATTGTAAGCAGCCTTAATCAGGCCATGCAATTCAGCAACTTATACGCTCCCGAACACTTGATCCTGGCAACAAAAAGCTGGGAACAAATTACCGGTGATATCATCAATGCAGGCTCTGTTTTCCTGGGCAACTTAACGCCGGAGAGTGTGGGCGACTATGCATCGGGTACCAACCATACCCTGCCTACCAGCACTTATGCAAGGGCTTATTCTGGTGTTTCGGTTGATTCTTTTGTGAAGAAGATCACGTTCCAGCATATCAGTCCGCAAGGCATTAATAATATTGGGCCGACTGTTGAGATACTGGCTGAATTGGAAGGTTTGCATGCACATAAAAATGCGGTGACGGTTCGGTTAGCTCAGAATGAGAAACAATAATCAAAGGTCGTTGCAAGGTGTAAAACTTTGTCATGCTGAGCCCCGTCGAAGCACCAACTTTACAGAGCCGCTCTGTATACTACGAGGTTGCCACGCTACGCTCGCAATGACATATTTAATAAATTTAGATAAAAAGACATGTTCGATATTAATCAAATAATTCGACCAAATATTAAAAACCTGGTTCCTTACTCATCAGCACGTGATGAGTTTAAGGGTGAGGCCAGTGTATACCTGGATGCTAACGAAAATGCGTTCGGTTCGCCGTTAGATAAAGCGTATAACCGCTATCCAGATCCGATGCAATACCAGGTTAAAATGCGACTGAGCGAAATTAAAGGTGTTCCTGCCCGTAATATCTTTTTAGGTAATGGCAGCGATGAGGCTATCGACATCCTGTTCCGCGCCTTTTGTAACCCTGGTGTAGATAACGTGATTCTGGTGCCGCCTACTTATGGTATGTACGAGGTTTCGGCTAATATCAATGATGTGGAAACCCGTAAGGTTTCATTAACTGAAGAGTACCAGTTGAATGTTGAAGGCATCTCGGAAGCTATCGATAAAAATACCAAACTGATCTTTATCTGCTCACCTAATAATCCAACAGGTAACTCTATCAACCGAGACGATATTGAAACCCTGCTGGCCAACTTCAATGGCATTGTGGTGGTTGATGAAGCTTATATCAACTTCAGCCGCCAAAAAACTTTTATTCAAGAACTGACGGAGTACGCCAATTTGGTAGTAATGCAAACGCTGTCGAAAGCGTGGGGATTAGCAGGGCTGCGTATCGGAATGGCATTTGCCAGCGAAGAAATCATCGAGGTAATGAACAAGGTTAAACCGCCTTATAACATCAACGAGGCTTCGCAGCAATTGGCGCTACAGGCCTTACAGAACACCGATCTGGTAAATCTTTGGATCAAAGAACTTTTAGCCGAGCGCGATAAATTGGTGTTAAAACTAAAGGACATGGCTTTTGTACTGGATATTTACCCGTCTGATGCCAACTTCGTTTTAGTTAAAACTACCGATGCCAATGGCATTTACAACTTCCTGGTGCAGCATGGCATCATTGTTCGTAACCGTACCAAGGTTGAATTGTGTGAAGGTTCGTTACGAATTACGGTAGGAACACCTGAAGAAAACCAAAAATTATTAGAAACTTTACAGCAATACAAATGATCGGCCCGCAAAAAATATTGTTTATAGACAGAGACGGTACCCTAATTAAAGAGTGTGCCGACGAGCAGATAGATTCTTTCTACAAGCTTGAGTTCTACAACAAAGCCCTGCAATACCTACCACGCATAGCTGTCGAGCTTGATTTTAAGTTGGTAATGGTAACCAACCAGGATGGTTTGGGCACAGTGAGCCACCCGGATGAAAATTTTTTCCCGGTGCAAGATTTGGTATTGAAAACCTTTGCAAACGAAGGTGTAGTATTCTCTGCTGTACACATCGACCGTACATTTCCTTACCAAAACGCCCCTACACGAAAACCGGGTACTGGTATGCTGACCGAATATTTCGATACTGAAAAGTATGATCTGCAAGGCTCATTCGTAATTGGTGATCGTAAAAACGATGTGCTACTGGCTAAAAATTTAGGGGCAAAAGCAATCTGGTTAAATAACCACAGCGGTTTAGGTGCAAAGGAATTTACGGAGCAAGAAAACGCTGCGATTAAAGACGTTGTTGCCTTAGAAACTACCGACTGGCAAAAGATCTACGAATTTTTGAAACTGGGTGAGCGCGTTGCAGAACGCCGCCGTACCACCAAAGAAACTGATATTTTTATCAAAATTAATTTAGATGGTACTGGCGAAGCTAAGGTAAATACCGGTCTGCATTTCTTTGATCACATGCTGGATCAGATTGCCCGCCACGGAAGTATCGATTTGGTGGTTGAAGCCAAAGGTGATCTGCACATAGACGAACATCACACCATCGAAGATACTGCCATTGCTTTAGGCGAGGTTTTTGCAACAGCCTTGGGCGATAAACGAGGTATTGAACGTTATGGTTTCTGCCTGCCGATGGACGATTGCCTGGCACAGGCAGCGATAGATTTTGGCGGCCGCAACTGGCTGGTTTGGGATGCCGATTTTAAACGCGAAAAAGTGGGCGATGTACCTACAGAGATGTTCCTGCATTTCTTTAAGTCGTTCTCAGACGCATCAAAATCAAACCTCAACATCAAAGCCGAAGGCCAGAACGAGCACCACAAAATAGAAGCAATATTTAAAGCCTTTGCCAAAGCCATTAAAATGGCCGTAAGAAGGGACGCAAATAATATGGTTTTACCAAGCACTAAGGGGATGCTTTAACCCCCTGCCCCCTAAAGGGGGTGTAAAACAACATAATGGAAAATCAAACGGTACAAAATACAGATCAAAGAAGTTCAATCCCCTTTCAGGGGGCAGGGGGGCTCGGAATAGTACGTTACGGCGCAGGGAACATTTTCTCCTTAACTTCGGCTTTAGACCGATTGGGCATTGCCTATGGCATGATCAATGAAGAGTCTGATTTTGATCAGTTTGACCGCTATATT
>CAHJXH010000103.1 GCA_903644075.1 Sphingobacteriaceae bacterium
TCAGAATGGAAAGATAGTTTACCTAACCCGCCTGTACGATACCAAAGAGTTTAACCAAATGGTAAAAGTAATTGATGGTTTGGTGAAGAATCCGGTTGGTGCGACGGAGTAAATCGTCCAGATTTATTTCCCTTCTCATTGATTTATTCAACTATATCTGCGAGTTTTACGATAGCCTAAACGCGCCTATAAATGAATAGAGATCTTGATGAAGAATTTAAAACACTCGTAAAAATTGGTATAGCACCTAAATTAAAAGAATTAGGTTTCAAGAAAAGCAATTTCAATTTTAATCGTCCTCTTGATGAACTTGTTCAATGCATAAATATTCAAAGAAGTCAATGGAATCATAAAGAAAGTGTTTCATTCACTTTTAATATTGGATTCCATAATGAAAAAATATACACTCTTCTAAGAAGCCATATAAAGCTTTCTAATTTTATAAAGGTTACAGATTGTTTCATTTGGGGAAGGTCAGGGAGTTTGATATATAATAGGGATCATTGGTATGAACTGAATTTAGAGAAAAGCTATAAAGATGTTTTTTCTGAAGTAATCAATGATTTAAAAAATTATATTATTCCATTGTTCGAAAAGTATTCAAAACTAAATACTCTAACAGACTTTTTGGTAGCTAAATATGAAGACCAAACTTTTCACATAAGTGTTAATGAAATAGCAGTTTTTGAATTGCAATTTGGAGATTTTAAAAAAGGAAGGAGGTTGTTAATTGATATTTATAAACAAGCTATCATTCCTAAATCTGGCATGCAAAAAACTATCTATCCTGATGGATGGGAAGAAGTTAAGTGGTCTGAACCATCGGTTGATGATTTTAATATTCAAATGTTGAAGCAGTTGGCTGAACATTATGAAATTAATTTACAAGGCTAAAATTCTTCCCAAAGTGTCTATAATTGCCTGAGCTTTATATAGATTAGATCACTACTGTAAAATCCTTTGTGTAATTTTAACACGATTAAGATTATTTTTAATATACTTGAACATTAATTGTTGATTGATGCTATTTCGGCACTACAGCAATAAACCGATATAAACCGAAACGTTCGATCGTATCTATTAAACTTTATATGAAAAAAAGCAATCTTTTTCTTTACGCCACCATGTGTGGGCTGTTCGCTATGCAATCAGGTTTTAGTCAGATTAAACCTGCCACAAAGTATACCGCGGCTAACAAAGCTGTAAAGGTGTACACCACAGCCAAAGGCACCGATTTGAAAATTAGCCCTACTGAGAGCCTGACTTTTACCGACAAACCTCAGCCTGTTGAAACAGAAGTTGCGGTATTTGTTGACCCGGATAAAAAATTCCAGACCATGTTAGGTATTGGTGGTGCATTAACTGATGCATCGGCAGAAACTTTTTACAAGCTGCCTAAAGACAAGCAAAAAGAGCTGATGACGGCTTATTTTGATAAAACCAACGGTATTGGTTATACCATGGGCCGTACTCATATTCAGAGCAGTGATTTCTCAAGCGAATCATACAGTTACATTAAAGAAGGTGATGCCGATCTGAAAACTTTCAACATCGACCACGATAAAAAATATCGTATCCCTTTTATTAAAGAGGCGATGAAAACTGCAGGTGGTAAACTGAATATTTTTGTAACTCCATGGAGCCCACCCGCATTCATGAAAACCAATAACGATGTTTTACACGGTGGTAAACTGAAACCTCAGTTTGCACAAAGCTGGGCTAATTTCTATGTGAAATTCATCAACACTTATGAAAAAGAAGGTATCCCGGTTTGGGGCTTATCGGTACAAAACGAGCCAATGGCAACTCAAAGCTGGGAATCATGCTTATACACTGCCGATGACGAGCGTGTGTTTATTAAAAAATACCTCGGCCCAACTTTGGCTAAAGCTGGTTTAGGCAGCAAGAAATTGATGGCATGGGACCATAACCGCGATTTAATGTATCAGCAAGCTTCTACCATTTTAGAAGACCCGGATGCAGCTAAATATGTTTGGGGTATTGCTTACCACTGGTACGAAACCTGGACAGGTGCCGGCCAAAACTTCGAGAACGAACGCCGTGTGCACGAAGCTTTCCCAGATAAAAACCTGATGTTTACTGAAGGTTGTGTAGAGAAATTTGATTTCTCACGTTTGCACGACTGGGCTTTAGGCGAGCGTTACGGCCTATCAATGATTAATGATTTTAACGCAGGCACAGTAGGATGGACCGATTGGAACGTACTATTAGACGAAAAAGGCGGACCTAACCACGTAGGTAATTACTGCTTTGCCCCAATCCACGCAGATACCCGCACAGGCGAGCTGATTTACACCAATGCGTTCTATTACATTGGCCAGATCTCTAAATTTGTTAAACCGGGTGCAAAACGCATCACCAGTTCTGCAAGCCGCGATAAACTGTTAACCACCGCATTCCAAAACCCTGATGGTAAAGTCGTGGTAGTGGTAATGAACTCGAGCGATGATAAAATTCCCTACCTTTTATGGATAAAAGGCAAAGCTGCTAAAACAGAAGCATTGCCGCACTCTATGTCTACTCTGGTAGTTGAGTAATTGCTAAATGATAATATTAGAAGCCCGCTGGTGTTTACCAGCGGGCTTTTTTTGTGGGATTGATTTCGCTACCGCAAGTTTTCAACTTGCGGTAAAACTGAGGTAAGGTTTCACCTGACGCAAGCTGAAAGCTTACATCAGTATAGTCACAAGTTACGCTATCGCTAAACTTGCGACAGCGAATGCTATTTAAAGACAAAGCCCCGTTAATCAATTAACGAGGCCTGTCTTTCTTGTATTTAATAGGGGGTATTTAACTGTGGAATTGGTCTCCAGGGCGTTCAAACTTCTGGAACGGGATCTTAAGGATGTTACCAAATTTTGAGTTCATGTTTTCATCCATGTGGGTGTCGATGCCGAAATGGGTATGTTCACGCTCTAAGTTGGCGTAGGTGCCAAATAGGCGGTCCCAAATGCTTAATACATCGCCATAGTTACGATCAGTATAAGGTAACTGATAGTGGTGGTGTACATGGTGCAGGTTAGGAGTGATGAACAGTAAGCTTGCGAAACGGTTCACACGTTCTGGTAACCTAAACTCGGTATGGCCTAAAATATTGGCGAACGTTTGGAAGGTTTGGCGTAAAACCAAAACACTTAATAACGGTCCGCAAATAAATACCCATAACATCAAAAAGCAGGTACGCACAACAGTTTCGCAAGGGTGTTCGCGCACGGTGGTTGATACATCAACATGCAGATCGCTGTGGTGCACCAAATGAAACTTCCACAGAAACTCTGTTTTATGCATTACCACATGGTAGGTGTACTCGCACAGATCAAGCATTAAGAACAGGCTGATATAATAAACCCAAGGATTGGTATGATCCGGAACCAAATTAACCAACCCGAAATGGTGGCGATTATCCCAGGCTGCAATCAGGATAACAAAACCGGTGAATAACAATTGAATAGGCAAGCCTGTGAAGATAAACAGGTAGTTGCTGCGCAGGTGTTTCCACTTGCTTTTAACCGTGTTTTTAGACAGAAAAATTTCAGCAAACCACAGCGATATAATTAAAACCGCATATAGAAATACCTGTACCTCATCTTCATGATGGGCAATAAATGCACGAATCTCGTTCATACTTAATTAGGGGATTAAAGTATGTTTCAAAAATAACAGATGTTTAAAATCTTGAAGATTGTTTTTTTATGGCTTCATAAAACGTTCATAAAAGTGTAACGTTTTGGCTACTGTATTTTATAAACCAATACGTTAAAAGTACCGGGTACAACTTTACGGGGAGTACCTGGCTCGTATTGGGCAACGCTCAGGTATATTTTGTGCGTTTTAGGGTCTAAAGTCATGGTGCGGGCGCGTACCTGGGTGGTTAGGGTTTGGGCAACGCTATATTTATCAGCAGTTTCCTGTTTAATGATGGTGGCAGTACCATCACCATTTGATACGATCACCAGTTTGGTTTCGGCATCGTAAGCAACGGCATCAACACCAGCGCCAATGGCTACTGTGGTAATTACTTTGCCGGTATTAATATCAACCACACTCATGCCTTTGTTTTCGCGGCAAACGCTGAATGCACGGTTGTTCTTTAAATCTAAAGCCAAACCGGTTGGGCCGCCACAAGGAGCCAGACTGTAGGTTTTAAGCACTTTTAATGCTTTAGAGTCAATAACGTTGAGGCTGCTTTTATCTTCGAGGTTGTTGTATATTTTACCTTTACCATCTGGTACGGCAAACTCGGGGCCGCCGCCTAAGGCTACGGTGCCAACTTGTTTTAAAGTAACGGGATCTACTACAGATGAGTTATTGCTTTCGCCATTGAATGAAAATACCTTCTCCGAATACGGATCATACATAATAGCATCAGGGCCTTGTGCATCAACCGGGATGGTAGCTATTTTCTTTAAAGTCTTAAGATCGAAAGCTACTACTGCATTGGCGCGGCCATCGCTAATGAAACCTTTGTTATGTTTATTATCGATGGCAATACCGTGTACACCTTTCATATCGTCAATCATGCCTACGGGCTGATCGGTAGCCAGGTCAATCACGTTAACCATGGTGCCATGCGATACATATAAACGGTTGTTCACATGATCTATCGAAAGGTAATCATAGCCGCCATCGCCGGGTACGGCAATTTTTTTGTCAAGCACATAAGTTTGTGCATGCAGGGCAACCGGTAATAAAACAGTAGCCAGCAAAACGGCAATACCGCCAGAAATCTTTTTCATGTAGTTTTTTATTTAAAAATGAATAATGATTCTGTATAAAAATTGGATTACTTAACCACTGGTTTCTCAAACTTGTGATTCTTGTAAAACAGCCTGATCATACTCGGTAAAACAATCAATAACAGGGGCAGAGCCGCCAAAAAGCCGCCAATTACAGCAATAGCCAAAGGTTGGTGCAATTGCGCACCGGCACCAATACCTAAGGCCAAAGGCATTAAGGCAATAATAGCTCCCAAAGCCGTCATTAATTTAGGGCGAAGCCTGGTAGAGATGGAGTAAATGATAGCCTCATCAACGCTGGTTTCCATGGCGCTTTGTTTAAACTGCCAAAAGGTGAAGATGGCATTCTCGCCAATGATACCCACAATCATGATTAAGCCGGTATAACTGCCCACGTTTAACGGAGTACCGGTTAAATACAAGGCCAGGAAACTGCCCGCAATACCTAATACCGATGTAACCAGAATGATTAAAGCAATACGGAATTGCTTGAACAGGAACAAGATCACACAAAACACCAGTAAACTCGAAGTAATCAATATGATCAATAACTCTTTAAACGATTGCTGTTGCTCGGCATAAGCGCCGCCATAGCTTACATGATAGCCTGGTGGTAGACTAATCTTTTGTGCGATACCTTTTTGAATAGCAGGCATAACGGTACCCAAATCGCTATTATCCAAACGGGCGCTGATTACACCCATCGACTGTAAATTTTCCCTGTTTACCTCTGCATCGCCAGAGCGCAGCTCGACTTTAGCCAGGCTGGTTATCGGAATTAGTTTGCCGTTGGGCAGAAATACATTTAAGGATTTGATGCCATCCACATTCAGCGTACGGTTGTTAGGGTACACCAAGCGGATAGGCGAAAGCTGTTCTTTCTCAAATAAATTACCCACCACGTTGCCTTCCAAAGCCGATTGTACCTGGAACTGCAGGTTAGTTGGGTTAAGGTTGTACTGCGCCAGCATGCTGTAATGCGGCTCAATACTTACCGATGGGCCGGCTATTACAATACCGTCAAACACATCGGCCGTACCTTTAACACCGGTTACAACGGCTGCAATTTGTTTGGAGAGCGATTGAAGCTTGGCTTGGTTATCACCAAAAATTTTAATCTCGATGGGTTGGGTCGAAGTCATTAAATCGCCCAGCATATCGCCGATCACTTGTCCAAAATCGATACGCAAAGCAGGCTGCGAAGCTGCTATTTTGCCGCGCAAATCGCTGATCACTTCTTCGGTGGTTTTATCTCGCTTCTTTTTCAGCTGAATCAAATAATCCCCAGTATTGGGCTCGGTGATAAAGAAACCCATTTGTGTACCCGTCCTGCGCGAATACGCTGATACATCCGGTTCTTTAATAATGATCTTTTCTATCTCGCGCAGCATCCGGTCGGTTTCTTCTAATGATGTGCCGGGAGGCGAAGTATAATCGAGCACAATGCTACCCTCGTCCATATCGGGCAAAAAGCCGGTGGCGAGGTTAGATGGGATAAGAACGATCACTGCGATCAGCCCTACCATAATGATGATACTGATTACCGGTTTCAGGATAAAAAACTCAACCCATTTTTGGCGTTTAACCAAATGTACTTCTTCTTTCTTTGCAGTGGTGCTACCTGGTTTTTGCGGGCGGGTTAGTAACAGGTAAATAACCGGCAAACCTATCCAGGTAACAAAGAATGAGCATACCAGTGTAATGATCATGGTGTTGGTCATTACATTAAAGTAAGCCCCGGCAACCCCCGTCATCAGCATAAAAGGAATAAAAATTACGATGGTACTGATAGATGAACCCACCATAGCAGGGAAGAGATAGTCTATTGCTTTCTTCAATAAATGACTGGTCAGCTCATCGGGATGCTCCTCATGCGTGCGGTGTATTTGCTCTACCACCACAATGGCATCATCTATAATTAAACCAATGGCGGCTGCAATGGCACCCAAAGTCATGATGTTGAAGGTGTAGCCCTCGGCGTATAAAACGAGCAGGGTGAGGCACAGCGTAACCGGGATGGTAATTAAAATAGCAGCACTTGCCTTAAGCGAGCGCAGGAAAATAATAGCTACAATAATAGCCAGCGCTAGGCCAATCCATAAGCTATCGGTTACGCTTTTGATTGATTCATTTACAAAATCCGCCTGTACATAATATGGTTTAATGGTAACGCCTTTAGGCAATATTTTTTGCAGTTCAGTTACCTTCTGGTCCATATTAGCCGAGAGTGCTACCAGGTTAGAGTTAGGCTGTTTAATAACCGCTATTAATACACCCTCGTGGCCGTTTGCATTAATTTTAGTGTATTCGATACCGGGATTAATCTGCACATCGGCAATATCCTTAAGCCTTATTACACGCTTTTTATTGCTGATAACCATATTGCCCAATTGCTCGGCTGTTGATACCGTTGCATCGGTAACGGTGAGGTACAGCATTTTATAATCGGCCAGGTAACCTTCCGATTTTATAAAGTTGGTTTGGCCCAGCGTAGTGGTAATAATATCGGGCGTTAAACCCAATGTGCTCATTTTTTGCTGATTTAAAACCAGCCAGTATTCTTTAGTTTTACCGCCAATAACCCTGATCTCTGATACCCCATCAACCTGCGACAGGAAAGGTTTGATAGTATAAGTAGCCAATTGCTTTAACTCGATGGGCGATAGGTTATGGCTCTCCAACGTGTATCCGCTAACCGGCAGGATAGATGGGTTCATCTTCTCTACCGTTACGTTAACATCGGCGGGCATATCGTTCTTGATCTGGTTTATCGCCGATTCGATACGTTGCTGGCTCAGGTCAATATCTGCATCCCAGTTCATGAAGGCCGAAATTTCGCAGCTGCCCCGGCTGGTTGTACTGCGCACATATTGCAGATCTGGCACTTGCTTAACCGCGTTTTCTAAAGGCTTGGTAACCGTAACCATCATTTTGTTTACGGGTTGCAGGCCTTCATCGGCAATGATCTTAATCTTTGGGAAGGTAATTTCAGGGAAAAGCGAAGTTTGCAGCTTTGAATAAGAGAACAAACCGCCCATAATAATAATGGCCAGTATTAAGCTAATGGGCTTGCGGTGCGAAATGAAAAAATTGTTGAACGAACTCATGGTTTTACAATTTTTACTTTAGCGGTATCGGCCAGGCCATAGTTACCGGTAACCACAATTTTGTCTTTAGGTTGAAATTTGGGCGAAAGGATCTCGGTCCGGTCACTGGTTTCAATGCCCTTGGTAATAGGCACCTTAATGGCAGTAGTATCATTAATCAACTTCATAACCCAAAACTCGGTTTGTGTTTCGTTGGCTAAAACTGCGGCCTTTGGTAATGATACGGTGTTGTTTCTCTCCGATTTAATCAGTCGGGCTCTGGCAATCAGGTTTTCGGGGATAGCGTGGCTGTTGTTTACTTTCAGCACAATACTTTGAGTTTGTGAAGCCGTATCAACAGCAGGCATTATGGAGCTTACTTGTGCGTTTAATTCTTCGCCATCAGGTAGGGTTAACATCAGCGATTTATTATTGTTGAGTGTACTGCGCAGCTCATAAGGCAGTTGCAGTAAAAACACGAAACTCGAACCTTCATTAATAATGGCCAGTTGCTCGCCATCCTGCACATAATCGCCGCTCTGGTGGCTCAGTTGTGCAATATAACCGCTTGCCGAAGCCTTAATTTTATTAATACCGGTAAATTTAAAGGTAGTATCTAAAATACTGATGTGGTTGCCGATGCTTTGCGCTTCTTTAGTTTTCAGTACAAATAACAATTGGCCTTTAGTTACATATTGACCTGGTTGTACATTGCTTTTTTCGATGTAGCCATTAATATTGGCCTTCACATAGTTTTTTTGCAGGTAGGTTGATGTGGCGTTTACATCAATATAATTGGCCAGCGAGGTATCGCCAATGGTGGTAACGGTAACCGGTGTTTGCGATTTTACGGCTGCATCTTCACCGTCGCCGGCATCGGCACCGCCCTTACAGGCTTGCAGGCAAACCGCAATGCAAAGCGCGAGCGATATTTTAAGGAACGATGTATGGTTTAAAAATTTCATGCTATCGGTTGTAGTAATTAAACTGATTGATCAATTGCAGGCGGCTGATGGTTGTTTGCGTGTACAAATTTTTTACCGTCAGGTAGTTATTAATGGCGATTATCAGGTCCGAGATCTTGAGATCGCCGGTGTGCATCAGCTCGGTATCTACCTTAATCAGGCTTTCGGTATAACGCATCTGGTCTTTAATTTGAATAATCAGTTTTTCGTTCTCGGCAATCTGCTGCGTAAACTGATCTATTTGCTGATGGTACTGGTTGTAAAAAAACGCCTTATAGGTTAAGCGCGTTTCTTCCTGCAGGTTCAATTTTTTGTACAAGAGTTTACGGATACCACCATCGTAAATAGGCACAATCAGACTAAAGCCGGCACTGGTACCAAAGTTTTTATACGCCTGGTAACTCAGGTCGGAGTTATAACCACCATCAGCAAAAATGTTAAGTTTGGGCTTATAGCTATAGTCAATGAGTTTGCGGCTGTTGTTTAAACGCAGGCTATCCAGTTTATACTGTTTAAAAAACACGCTGCTGCTAACTTCGGGCAGTATAGCCTTGGTAATAGCAGGTTCGGCCAGTTCGGCAAAAGTGGTATCGCGGATGCCCGAGAGATAGTTAAGCAGGGCAAAGTCATTTTTATACTGCAGCCTGCTTTGTGCCAGTTGTAATTGCTGTTGTTGCAGGGTAACCAAAAAAGTAAGATAATCGCTTTGGCGGTATACGTTAGAGCGGGTTAATCTTTTCAGCAAGTTTTCTTCCTTACCCAGCAGATCAACCACTTCCTGGTTAAACTTGTATTGCTGTAAATCGCCATAAGCGGTAATGTACTGGGCGATAACATTTTTTTTTAAATCCTGTTCACCGAGGTGGATGATGTTACCCAGTGAATCGCGCGATAATTGCAGCGCATAGTATTGCGATTTAAGGTAACCATTACCGATGAACGTTTTGTTGGCGCTTATTAAGGCATCAACACTTTGTCCGTTGGTAATAGCGGTAGCGTAACCATAGCCACGAATAACCGGCGCATATAAACCGCCGCTGTTGCTGCTGATCTGTGGTTTTAGGCCGGCTTTGATCTTCAGGCTGTCTAATTGCGACGACAGGATCTGGTTATTCAAATCTTTAAGTAGCGGGCTGTTGGTGAGGCTCTGATTTACATAATAGTCGAGCGTATGGGTTTGTGCCGATAATGTGGCATGCAACAGCAAACAAAGAATAAAACTTAGAATGTATTTCATTTAAAATTAGTATCGCGACGAAGTACGTGAGCAATTTTGGATTTATTCTGGAAACCACTACAAGATACGTTTCATCCTCAATCTTTAAAAGAGATGGTCATAATATGGTAGGGATCATCGTATTGATAGTTTAAACTGAGGCCATTGTTATCGCAGATCTGCCTGGAAATGGTGAGCCCCAAACCGGTACCTTCTGAGTGTGACGATTTGTTAAAACGCTTAAATATATCGTTGCTATCTAAAGCGAGGTTTTTCCCGGTATTTTTGATCACCAGTTTATGGGCGTTTAGATAAATATCAATATAGCCATAATCTACATTGTGCCTGATGGCATTGCTGAGCAAATTATTGAGCAGAATTTCTAAAAGCGATTTACTGATATGAAGATGTTTGTCTGAAAGGTTAATGGTAACCTTAATATTTTTATCAGCATAAATTTCGCTGAACTGGGCCAGTAGCTGTTCAATAACCTCTTTAACATTTACATTCTGGTCGTCATTTATGAGGTTGTTCTCAATTTTTACCAGCAGTAACATAGAACGGTTAAGGCGGGTAAGGCGCGAAACAGATTCGTATAAATCGCCCAGTAATTTACTTTGCTGTTCGTTAAAAATATCGGTTTGTAAAAGGGTATCGAGCTTAGAGTTGATAACCGCAATAGGGGTGAGCAGTTCGTGCGAGGCATTTTCGGTAAAAGCCTTTAAATCCTGGTAATCATTCTTCGCCTTAGCCGACATGGTTGCGATGGCGCTATTTAACTCGTTAAACTCGCTGGTATTGGATGATACCACCAGGATACTCTTTTTATCAGCAATATTGAATGTGCGAAGGTTGTTCAGTATCAAATAGAAAGGTTTCCACAGGCGGTTGATGGTTAACCTGTTAATCACAAACAAACTGATTACCAATAACAGGATTACTGCAATAGTGATGGAGAAAATGATCCGGATGAGATACTCGGTTTCCACCTTTGATTCAACTACCAGTATCTGGTAATTGTTGTTGCCCGCTTTTACCGAACTGATAAGGCCACGGCCAGATTCTGGCTCCTTTTCTTTTTGATCTATATAAGTGGTATCAATAAATCTGCGGGTAATGGTTTGCCCATTGGCCGGGCTAAAAGAGATCTGCTGATCGTCTGACTTGTAAACCTCGGGTAAATTGTGGTTGATGCGAACGTGTTCGAAAATTTCGTTCTCTTCTACAAGCAGGTCTTTATCAACCTGGTTGGTTAAAATAATACTCACAGCCTGGTAATAAATTATCCCGGTAAAAAGCATTACGATCACCGTTGTGATCAGGTTTATACGGTTATACTTGGTAAGCAGCCTCATCTATTCAGCAAATTTATACCCCATGCCATAAGCGGCATGAATATAATCATTACTGCCAGCCTCAACCAGTTTCTTGCGCAAATTTTTAATGTGCGAATAGATAAAATCGAAGTTATCGGCCATATCAAACTCATCGCCCCAAAGATGTTCGGCAATGGCGTTTTTAGATACCACTTTGCCTTTATTGGCTATAAAATACAATAGCAGTGCAAATTCTTTACGGGTAAGTTTAACCGAGGTATTGCCAACATCAACAGTTTTGGCTTGCAGATCAATCTCAATCTCGTTAAAGGTCATAATATTGTTACCATTATACGATTTACGGCGGATGATGGCAGCTACTCTTGCCCGCAGTTCGGATAGGTGGAAGGGCTTAACGAGGTAGTCATCAGCACCAAGATCGAGGCCCTCAAGGCGATCGTCTAATGAGTTTTTGGCTGATATAATGAGGATACCATCGCTATGCCCTTTAGCTTTCAGGTCTTTCAATATGCTGATGCCGTTACCGCCGGGAAGGTTAATATCCAGTAAGATACAATCGTAACGGTACATGTTTACCTTAACCATAGCCGAGGCATAGTCGGCTGCGCTTTCGCAAATATTGCCGGCTTCGGTAAAATACTCCTGCATACTTTCGCGCAGGCCTTGCTCATCTTCAATAATCAGTAACTTCAAATCACAAATCCTAATTTAATCTAAAATTAAGGATTAATGTTGTAGAAATTCTGTTTATACAGTCATTAGTCATTAGTCACCGGTCATTAGTATTAACGAAACACAATAACTTGTAGCAAATTCCTACTGACAACTGACAACTGACAACATAATTTATGTGGTGGATATACGCACTTCTTTCCGCGCTGTTTGCAGCGCTCACAGCCATTTTTGCCAAAGTAGGCATTAAAGGTGTGGATACCAATGTGGCAACTGCCATACGTACGGTTATTATTTTGATAGTGGCCTGGGGCATTGTGCTGTTTAAAGGCAGCCAAGGCAATATTGGCACATTAACCCGCAACAACTGGATCTTTATTGTACTCTCAGGATTGGCAACCGGCCTGTCCTGGATCTTCTATTTCAAAGCCTTGCAACTGGGTGAGGTATCGCAGGTGGCGCCGGTTGATAAGCTGAGCGTGGCGCTGGCCATCGTGCTATCCATCGTGTTTTTGGGCGAACCGTTGACCTGGAAAAATGCAATCGGTGCGCTGCTGATTATCAGCGGAACGTTGGTGCTCATCTTTTAATTTCACCAATATAAATCGGAGAAGTGTTGATTTGCCGTATATTACATAATGAGCAAGAAATTAAACCGGCTTTTACTGTTACTGATGCTACCAATTGCATTGGCAACCGCTGTTAAAGCGCAAACTAAAAAACACCTCGAGGTAGGCGACCCTGTGCCCGTTTTTACGCTGAAAGATCAGGACGGTAAGACGTTTGATATGAAAAATGAGATTGGTAAGCAGATCCTCGTGATCTACTTTTACCCGAAGGATGAGAGCATGGTGTGTACTAAAGAAGCGTGCTCATTCCGCGATAGTTTTAATGATTTTACAAAGGCCGGGGCTAAGGTTATCGGTATCAATTCCGGAACTGTTGCCAGCCATAAAAGTTTCAGCGACCATTATAAATTACCATTCACTTTACTGAGTGACCCCGACAATAAAGTGCTTAACCAATTTAAGGTAAAAGGCATGTGGTTCTTCTCGGGCCGGCAAACTTTTGTGATCGGGTTGGATGGCAAAGTTGCCTTTCAGTATAGCGCCATGTTAGAGGGGAAAGAGCATTCTGACAAAGCACTGCAGTATATCAAATCGTCCAAAAAATAAGCTGAAGCTGATGATCAATTTCTTGAAGATTTTATTCAGCGTAGTATTGGTTTGGATGTGCTATACCGTCATTTATACGTCCCTAAACCATTCCTTATTTAAGGAATGGAATTACCTCGGTTCCATCGCCTGGATGCGTGCCACTTTGTGGGATTTTTATGCCAACGAGCTGGTGATTTACGTATGGATCTGCTACAAAGAAAAGAACTGGGCTTTGAAGATTTTATGGCTCGTTCTGCTGTTCACTTTGGGCAGTATCGGCAGCTGCTTGTTTGTGCTGATCCAACTCTTCAGACTAAAACCAACTGAAGGTTTAAAAGAATTTTTCGCGAAGCAAAATGGATAATAACTCGGTATGGTTCCTGGTGGTGGTTAGCCTGATAACCTGCTGCCTTATCATGGCACTGGTATGGCTTTGGGCGCACCAAATTAAGAATGCGGGGGTTGTTGATATCTTCTGGTCGTACAACTTTCCAGTTATTGCCATTATACTTTTACTGCTGGCTCCCGGCTTCGGTACGCGGAAAACGATGATCTGTGCTATGGTGATCATCGCCGGGATCAGGCTGGGTACGCACCTGGCTATCAGGATCATCAGTCACATTAAAGAGGAGGAAGGCCGTTACCAGCAACTGCGCAAAGAATGGGCACCTAATGCCGAGCGTCAATTTTTCTTCTTCTTCCAGTTTCAGGGGATCTCGAATGTGTTGCTGGCTATCCCGTTCTTTGTGAGTGTGATGAATACTAAGCCCGAGCTATCCATTTTTGAATATGCAGGCTTCGCCATCTGGTTTATCAGCGTAACCGGCGAAACCATTGCTGATCGACAGTTGGCTGCCTTTAAGAAAGATTCTGCCAATAAGGGTAAGGTATGTGATATTGGCCTGTGGCACTACTCGCGCCATCCTAATTATTTTTTCGAATGGCTGATGTGGGTTGCTTACTTTGTGTTTGCGCTCGGTTCGCCGTATGGGTATTTGGCGGTTATCAGCCCTTCTATCATTTTGTATTTGTTGTTGAAGGTTACCGGTATCCCGGCTACTGAGGAGCAATCGCTTCGATCAAAGGGGGAGGCGTTTAAGAAATATCAGGCTACTACGAGCGTGTTTGTGCCGTGGTTTAGAAAGGGTTAGGTGTGGGGATTTTTACTTTAGACGTTATGCCCTGCAGGTGTTCCGTTTTTTGAAAGCGGAACACTTTGGAACACCCGGAACACCACTAACAAAATGCCGAAATCATCGTTCTTGATATTGTTTTGGCCGTTTAGCCTGAAATTAGAAAATGACTTAAAAGTCCGGAACACTACGGACGCCCGGTCGTCCTGAAAATATTTTACACATTTATGGTGTCAAACCATGCCGCATCCTCGGTGCAAACCTGCACTTACAAAATTCTGTTAATTCCTGCATTCTGTAAATTTTGGATCAGAATAAATTCCCTTCAAATCAACATAAAAAATCACCTCCCACAATCCACACCCGTTTAAAACACGTAAGCTGTTTAAACAAGCAAACGTCTCACGTCCAACGTAAAACGTTTAATGTAAAAAATATGTGGTACGATAAACTGATAGAACAAAATAAGGTGCCCGATGTGCTGCTTCGCCAGGGCATCCGCAAGCTTCTAAAACAACGTTTGGCCGATGAGCATAAAGGTGATGTAGAAGATCAGCAGGCTCATTTAATGGCCTTGATTGCCAAACTGAAAGCTTCGCCAATTGCCGTAAATACCACCGATGCCAATACCCAGCATTACGAAGTGCCTACCGAATTTTATCAGTATTGCCTGGGTAAAAATCTCAAATATTCATCAGGTTACTGGAAGCCGGGTGTTACGGATATTGATACTTCTGAAAAAGATATGCTGGAGCTAAGTTGCCAGCGCGCTGAGTTAGAGAACGGGCAGGATGTACTGGAATTGGGTTGTGGCTGGGGCTCGTTGTCGCTGTATATGTCGGCAAAGTATAGGGATAGCCGTTTTACGGTGGTATCAAATTCGCGCACGCAGAAAATGTATATTGATGAGCAGGCTCAACAACGCGGTATTACAAACCTCACCGTAATTACTGCCGATATTAACGTGTTTACCATCGAGCAGAAGTTCGATCGGGTGGTATCTGTCGAAATGTTTGAGCATATGCGTAACTACCAGTTGTTGATGGCTAAGGTGGCTTCGTTTTTAAAACCTGATGGTAAATTATGGATCCATATTTTTACCCATAAAGAATATGCTTACCTTTTTGAAGTTATTGATGAAACCGATTGGATGAGCAAATACTTTTTTACCGGTGGCATTATGCCAAGCGACGACCTGATGTCGTACTTTAATGAAGATATGGCTGTTGAGAAACACTGGCATGTAAAAGGCACCCACT
>CAHJXH010000104.1 GCA_903644075.1 Sphingobacteriaceae bacterium
GCCATTAAATGCTTTACCCAGCCTTTAGACGAACTGATAGCCGACCAAACCGCACACGTTTATCGTTACGAGGGTGGGGGTATAGCCTTTAACTCGGGCGTATCAACCCGTTTGCTGAATGGTTACCGCGGTATCCTCACTGCAGAAATGATTGAGCCGGAGATTAACGCAGAGAATATCCATTACCCGCACACCAGTTTGGTAGTATTAGAAAATACCGTGAACAAAGGCGGGGGCAGCTGCTATACCTTAGCGCAAATTGCACCTATTGCCGAATTATGTAAAGCCAATAATTTAAAGCTGCACTTAGATGGTGCCCGCATATTCAACGCGCTTGCCCATACCGGCGATAAAGCAGCTGATTATGGTAAATACTTTAACGGTGTATCGGTTTGCTTATCGAAAGGGTTAGGTGCACCCGTAGGCTCAGTTTTATTGGCCGATAAAGCGACTATTAAATATGCCCGCCGTTTACGTAAAGTATTTGGCGGGGGTATGCGCCAGGCGGGTTTCTTAGCCGCCGCTGCAACCTATGCTTTAGACCACCACGTAGAGCGTTTAAAGATAGACCATGCCCACGCCCAGATCTTAGCCGAAGGGTTAGCTAAGTTAGATTGGGTAACCAACGTATTGCCTGCCGAAACCAATATCGTATTATTCGATACCGTACAACCGGCAGATCAAATACTGGCCAAACTCGAAGAAAAAGGCATCAAAGCCAACAGTACCGATAAACACCGCATCCGCTTTGTAACACATTTAGATGTGCATCCTGAGCAGGTAGAGTATACCGTACAGGTGCTAAAAGGACTTTAAGTAGTCCGTGAGTCGGAGGTCAATAATAGTCCGTAAGACATAAAGAAAACCTAAAGTCCGTGAGTCCGCAGGTAGCTCTCAAACAAATGCAGCTTCTTACGGACTCACGGACTTTCTAACTTACGGACTACAAACGATCTCCCGTCTGTCTTTCCACCATCCAGCCCGGATACTCTTTGGAAAGGGCGCTTACTTCCTCAATCTTTTTCAGGTCGAAGTCTGAGAGTTGAATTTCGGTTGAGTTGATATTGTCAAGCAATTGGTCAACACGTTTAGCGCCAATGATAGTGCTGGTAACACCTTTTTGTAAACGTACCCAGGCCAATGCCACCTGCGCAGCCGATACATTATACTGGTGACCGATCTCGGTAATCACGTCAATAATATCGTAAGCTTTATCTTTATTCAGCGGAGGGAAATCGAACGTATCTCTGCGCGAGCCATCTGCTGTTTGGTTATTGCGGGTGTACTTGCCCGATAAAAAGCCACCTGCCAGCGGGCTCCATGGCATTACGCCTAAATTCTGATCAGCAGCAACCGGAAGTATCTCCCGTTCAATATCACGACTTGCAACTGAGTAGTAGTACTGCATGCCTACAAATTTGTTCCAGCCTTGTTTATCGGCAATGCCCTGGGCTTTCATTACCATCCAGGCAGGCCAGTTACAAACAGCTATGTATCGCACCTTGCCGGTTAATACAATATCATTCAATGCACGCATGGTTTCCTCAACGGGCGTTTTAGGGTCAAACCCGTGCACGTAAAGTATGTCGATATGGTCTAACTGTAAACGTTTTAAACTGGCATCAACCGATTGGAATATGTGGTAGCGCGACAAGCCAACATTGTTAACCGATTCGCCCATTTTACCGCGCACTTTAGTAGCAATCACCAGTTCATCACGGTTAAGGCCAAGGTCGATGATGGATTGGCCCAACAAGGTTTCCGATTCGCCGAATGAATATACATTGGCTGTATCAATGAAGTTAATACCGCCTTCAACCACGGTTTTCATTAAATCGTTAACGCCATCTTGTTGTACTTTACCTATAGCTTCCCAAATGCCGCCATTGCCGCCGCCAAAGGTCATGGTGCCAAAACAAAGTTCGGACACCAAAAGGCCGGTATGGCCCAGATAATTATATTTCATGTTTTCGTTGGTTTTTGTAGGTCAAACTTAACAATATCTGTGTTAAGTTTTGTTTAGGGAAATGGTCAGTTGGGGGTAAATTTACACATCGCTGCTAAGCAAAATAGTAGGTTTTTTATGTCGTTTACCATCCATTGGTGGTTAAACAGGGCTAATACATCAGTATTTAAATATTGGCAACATTATTGTCTTGTTATCAATATCATCTACCATATTATGAACCGCCTCGTTAAAAAACTCGAAAAAATAGGCCGTGACCCAAAGATCACTGCCAGAGCTATCGGCTTACGTTATGTATCCGACAGCACACCCGGCTATACCCGCAAAAAATCGGGTAAAGGTTTCAGTTTTTACGACTCGGAAGGCAAACTGGTAAAAGATAAAGAGCTGGTGCAACGTTTTACCAAAATGGTGATCCCGCCAGCCTATACCAATGTATGGATTTCACCTTTCGAAAACAGCCACCTGCAATTTACAGGGGTTGATGCAGCCGGGCGTAAACAGTACCGATATCATGCCGGTTGGAACCAGATCCGTAATCAATCCAAATATCATCGTTTACAGTCTTTTGCTGCACATTTGCCATCCATAAGAGAGCGGGTAGATAAAGATCTTGCCCGCCGTAATCTCGACCATGATAAGGTAGTGGCCCTGATTGTTCGTTTGATGGAATTGACGAGTATCCGCGTGGGTAATGAATCGTATAAAAAGCTTTACGGCTCATTCGGCTTAACTACTTTGCAGGACAGGCATGTGAAAATTGATGGTTCTGAAATGAAGTTTGAGTTTAAAGGTAAGAAAGGCGTTTTTCATAAAATAGATCTCAAGAGTAAAAAACTGGCGCGTTTGGTGAAGCAATGCCGCGATATCCCCGGCAAAGAACTTTTTCAATATTATAACGAAGATGGCAGCCGTTGTTCGGTAGGATCGGGTGATGTGAATACTTATCTAAAAAATATCACCGGTGAAGATTTTACCGCTAAAGATTTCCGTACCTGGGCAGGCAGCGTGAGCAGCTTATATGCATTTAAAGAAGCCGGTGAGTTTAATAACCAATCGGAGTGCCGCAAAAAGATCATCAGTGTACTGGATGAGGTTGCCCTGAATTTAGGTAACACCCGAACAGTTTGTAAAAAATACTACGTGCACCCAACCATTATAAAAAGTTATGAGGCGGGCACACTGTTTAAATACATCGATGATTTGGACGAACATAAAGACATCAAAGCATCAGAATTAAACAATGCCGAAAAAGCACTGCTCCATATTTTAGAACACGAAAAGCTGGCCGAAGCCAGCTAATCGCGGTGATTTAATTAATATGTCTTTTTTTGAAGAAGGTGGTTGTGATAAGCACGGCCCCTTTGTTGCCTTTATCGCCATATTTAGCTACCGCATCAGCTTTGCTCATAAAAGCAACATCTGCAATAATTTCTCCCGATAAACCATTAAGGCTTTCTAATCTATCAAATGGTTGCATTTTCTCATCAATTATAACCAAAACCCCTGTTTTTTTAATTTGTGCTAAATTAAGGATGATAGGGCTTTTGTCTGATGCGTCATTATCGTAAATAATACCATCTGTACCTATAACAGTAACTGGTGTTTTTGCCAATGCAGGGTCGATCGAACCATTTACCGTTCCGGGGAATAGAATTTTTTTACCCGTAGCAGCTTCAATTTTTGCAACGAAGGCTTTAGAGCTCTCGGTGTCTTTATTCTTTATTGTGAGCATAATACCGGCCTTTTTCTTCACCCCAAACAGCTTATCTGTTTCTTCGATAGATAATGGAACCATCAATATTCCGCTCGTTATGTTCAAACTTTTAAGCTGCTCCTTACTTAATAATTGATCATCCCGGTAAAGATATAATCATCCGGATTAGGGTCGGGCACCTCATCGGGTTTAACTGGCTGCTTTTTGGTGGTATCATCAATGGCAACAGTGCTGGCTGGTGCTTCAATAATTACTTTTTTTGTAGGAATAACATTAACTACAATCGGCGGGTTAATAGATTTTGTTACTTCGGCTACGGATGGATAACTAACTGCCTTTACTGCTGCGGCAAAAGTTTTCAATAAATGCTTATTGGTACTCAATGCTGCTTCAGAGAAATTGAAACACAGCAATAATGCAACAATAAGTGGCGCAATAAGCGTGTAACGGGTAAGGCTAAATGCCGGCGATCTTTTCGAGTTCATCATAATTATTCTTCGTTTTAAGGTTGATACATTAAAGTGATTAACAATGGTGTTGGATGGTGCTGTAAAGTTTACATGTAGCAGGTCGTACTGGTAATTCTTGCGGTCGGCACCCTGTTGTAATATGGCGCGGTCGGTAATAAACTCCAGGTTTTCGTTTATGGCATGTTTAATTAACCAGGCGGCCGGGTTAAACCAGTATATCAAAAGTGAGGCTTCAGCAAACAACGTATCCAGCGTATGCCATTGGCGTAAGTGCACCTGCTCGTGCTGTATTATTGAACTTAACTCGGTATCGCTATGCAGGCCGGGGTTAATTAAAATGCTTTGCCAGAAAGAGAAAGGAGTGGTGTTTTCTTTAATAATGCGTACCTGCTGCCGGTGCAGCATAGCCACAGATGAGCTGCGAAATATTTTATGTAGCGACCACAGTTGAATAACCAGGCGTACAGCCATTACAAATACGCCCAGCCAAAATGCAATTACGAGCCATTGCCAATAATTAATTGCCTGGGGGAGCGGTTTGGCTGCTGTTATAGGAGCCGTGTAGCTGTTTACATTGATCAGGATAACGTGGATCTGCCTGCCGATTTTTTCGGGATGGATAAACAACTTAGAAATATTAACAAAAGGATAAATGCTTGAAAAGGCCAAAGCAAATACCAGGTAAATGCGATTGAGCGTGTAAAAAGTAAGCCGCCTTAAAACAGCATAATAGCAACCGCAAAACACCAGCAAGGCAATATTTACTTTAAGCAAATAAACTAATAATGCAGGCATGAGCTTATTTTTTAGGGTTCTCTATCAGGTTAATTATCTCTTTTAAGTCTTCGGCACTTATTTTTTTGTCTTTAGCAAAAAAGGTAACCAGTTCTTTATACGAGTTTTTAAAGTAGTCGCTTACAAAGCCGTTCATAAAACGTTTTTTATAATCTTCTTCTTTAATAATTGGGGTGTATTTAAAGCTGTTACCCATTTTTTGTCCTTCCACAAAGCCCTTACGTTCGAGGTTTTTTACTGTAGATGCCAGGGTGGTGTAGGGGGGCTTGGGCTCGGCCATCATATCTAACAAGTCTTTAATAAATCCTCCGCCATTTTGCCAGATGGCTTGCATGGCTTCTTCTTCCTGCTGTGATAGTTTTTCCATTATTCTACGATGTTTTCGTAAATCTACGAGATTTTCGTAATTTTGCAAATGAATTGAAAATATTTTTTTAACGGATGATAAATACCCGGTCTGTGGCAATGTTTTAATGTGATTAAGCCGAAACAAATGTTCGGTATATTTAGTAGTTCTTATAAAGCCGATACGATGTCTCATAAAATTACCCTCATCACCGGTGCAACCTCGGGCATTGGTAAAGAAACTGCCTTAGCCCTCGCCAGGAAAGATTATACGCTGTACCTGCTGGTACGCAACGGGGCAAAAGGAGACCAGCTTAAACAGGATATTATAGGACAAACAGGCAACCAGGATATACACGTTATTGTATGTGATTTGGCCGATATGCAAAGTGCGCGTAACGCAGCCAAACGGATCGCAGAAAGGCTAACCACCATTAATGTGTTGATTAATAACGCAGGTGGTATTTTTGATGAATTTCAACACACGGCAGATGGCCTTGAGCAAACCTTCGCTACCAATCACCTCGGCCACTTTTTATTGACCATGAGCCTGATGCCTTTATTATTAAATGGAAAAGCCCGCATTATCAATGTAAGTTCTGAAGCCCACAAGCCTGCAAAAACCGAATGGATTAATGATATGCAATTTGAGCATAAAGAATATAGTGCGTTTAAAGCTTATGCTTTGGCTAAGCTGCTTAATATTTATTTCACCAAATCGCTGGTAGATCATTTTGGGCCGCGGGGTATTACGGCTTACGCTTTGCATCCGGGCATGGTTAATACCGGTTTCGGCGGAAGCTTATCGGGATTGGGAAATTTGTTGATGATGCTTGCCCGCCCGTTTATGATAACAGCAGAGGAAGGGGCGCAAACCAGCATTTACCTGGCAACAGAACCGGGTATTGAAAATCTAAGCGGACAGTATTTTAAAAAGAAAAAGCCTGCAAATGTTTCTTCTGCTGCAAAATATGTACCTGCCCGCGAGCGCCTGTGGCAACTAAGTGAAGATTTGGTACGTAACGCCTAAAACAATATTGTAATGAAAATATTATAATGTCATATTAATGTAATCCGACATTCGTTTATTAACTTAGGTGTTTCAACTGACAATTATTTATGATCCTTATTAACAAGAAACTTTTAGTAACCTTAGGGTTATCATCTGTAGTGGTATTATCTGCCATGACAGCCATGCAACCAGGCCCGGCACAACCGGAAATGAAGGCAAAAAACTTAAAAGTGTTGCCGAAGAATATTTCTCACGAGCAGTTAGATCATATTATGGGCGAGTGGTCGCATTCGTTGGGTGTGCGTTGTGGTTTTTGCCATGCCCCAAACCCCGAAACTAAAAAGATGGATTTTGCAAGCGATGCCAAACCAGAAAAAGAAATGGCACGCGAAATGTTTAAAATGACAGCAACCATCAACAAAAAATATTTCAAAGCAGGTAAAGACTCAACCGGCATGATTATGTATACCGGCGTTAATTGCTATACCTGCCACCAGGGTAAAGAGCACCCGGAAGTTGTAGATGCACCGGCACCAAAACGTATGGGCATGCCGGCTGGCGCTCCTCCGCAAGGTACGCCACCACAAGGCACACCTCCTCCGGCTGGCACACCGCCAAACAACGGACGATAAAATATTTAAGAGCCTGTGTAATGCACAGGCTCTTTTGTTTTTGTTTATTTGCTATTGCTAATTAAATTAGTATACTTGTATAAACCTAAACAATATTATATGAACCAATTTGGTGGTAATTGGACAGAAGCTAAAATGGAGATTGTAGTTGCTTATGCAAAGGCATACTTAACTATTATGAATAAACAATCTTGGGTCAAAACCTTATACTTTGACGGTTTTGCAGGTTCTGGGTCAATTGGAATTAACGATTATGAAGAATCAATAAAAGGGACTGCTTTAAGAATCTTAGAGATAAAAAATCCAAAACCCTTCGATATATATTATTTCGTTGAGAAAGACGAAAAAAACAAACTGGCATTGGAGACCACTATAAACGCTAAATATTTTGGAAAGAATGCTCATGTAGTTCAAGCAGATTGTAATGCTAAGTTGTTAGATATGGCTAATTATTTAATAACACATAAGAATTTTAGAGCATTGGTTTTTATTGATCCTTATGGCATGACAGTAAATTGGCAATCTATTGAGGCCTTAAAAGACTTAGGAATAGATTTATGGATTTTAGTTCCAACAGGATTGGGAGTTAATAGACTATTGAAAAATGATAGCGATATATCTGACGCATGGTTAAATAAGTTAGAAAAGTTTTTAGGTTTGCCTCGACAATATATTATTGATCATTTTTATAAAAGAAAAGATGTGAATACACTTTTTGGGATCGAAACACAAATAAGTAAAGAAAAAGATATTGTAAATAAAATTGGAGATTTGTATACAGAGAGATTGAAAACTGTTTTTAAATATGTTTCTGAATCTTTCGTGATGAAAAATAGTACAAATTCAATTATGTATCATTTTATGATGGCCACGAATAAACCAGCAGGTTTAACAATTGCTAATGACGTCATAAAGCCTAAATATAAATTATAATGGCACAATCAAGTATAGAGTGGACGGAGCTTACATGGAACCCTGTAACTGGGTGTAATAAGATAAGCCCTGGCTGTAAGTTTTGTTATGCGGAGGTAATGACAAAGCGTTTAAAAGCAATGGGGGTAGAGAAATATGAAAATGGCTTCGAAATTAGAACTCATTCAAGTGCGCTAAATATTCCGTTTACATGGAAGAGACCAAAAGTTGTATTTGTTAATTCAATGAGTGATCTTTTTCACCCAGAGGTTCCTATAGAATTTATTAAGGCAGTTTTTGCAGTCATGAATAATACTCCACAGCATATTTATCAAGTTCTTACAAAACGCTCAGAACGGTTGCTTGAGTTATCAAGTGAATTGAATTGGACAAAAAATATTTGGATGGGAGTGTCTGTTGAGAATGAAGATTACACTTACAGAATAGATGAACTTTCTAAAACAGGTGCTAACACTAAATTTTTGTCAATAGAACCCTTAATTGCTCCAGTATATACGTTAAATCTTAATAAAATAGATTGGGTGATTGTGGGAGGGGAGTCAGGGCATAAAGCAAGACCTATTAAAAAAAAGTGGGTTGATTACATAAAAGTCAAATGTGAGAATAGTTCTGTTCCCTTTTTCTTTAAGCAATGGGGTAAAGCTAAGTATAATGATAATCCCAACGATCCTACTATAGTTTCAGACCATCCCCAACACGCCAAAGGCGGTTGTGAACTTGATGGTAAAATTTATAGACAAATGCCGAGCAAGGCGGCTTAACTTTGAATCCATCATGCAAAAAATTCTGGTAGCCAACCGTGGCGAAATAGCCATCAGGGTAATGCGTTCTGCACGCGAAATGGGGATTAAAACCGTGGCCGTTTATTCGGCTGCAGACCGTACTGCTTTGCATGTACGCTATGCGGATGAAGCCGTTTTTATCGGCGAAGCCCCGGCCAATCAGTCGTACCTCGTTGGTGAAAAAATTATTGAAGCATGTAAGCAAACCGGCGCTACAGCTATTCACCCTGGCTACGGTTTCTTGTCGGAGAACCCGGCATTTGCAGCCAAGGTTCGTGAAGCCGGTTTAACCTTGATCGGACCATCGCCCGAGGCTATGGAAATTATGGGAAACAAGCTTTCGGCCAAAGCTGCTGCATTAAAATATAACATCCCAATGGTGCCCGGTACCGAAGAAGCCATTACTGATGTGCCCGAAGCTAAGCTGCGTGCCATCGAAGTTGGGTTCCCCATCCTGATTAAAGCCGCGGCAGGTGGCGGGGGTAAAGGGATGCGCATTGTGGAGCAAGCCGATGATTTTGAAGAACAAATGCAGCTGGCCGTATCAGAAGCTACTTCAGCCTTTGGTGATGGCTCGGTGTTTATAGAGCGGTATGTATCATCACCAAGGCATATCGAGATCCAGGTTTTGGGCGATACGCATGGCAATATTGTGCACCTGTTCGAGCGCGATTGCTCGGTGCAGCGCCGCCACCAAAAGGTGATTGAAGAAGCGCCTTCATCAGTACTAACTGAAGCCATTCGTGCCGAAATGGGCCGCTGTGCAGTTGATGTGGCACGGTCGGTAAATTATACCGGCGCGGGCACGGTCGAGTTTATTTTGGATGATGAACTGAACTTCTATTTCCTCGAAATGAATACCCGCTTACAGGTAGAGCACCCGGTTAGCGAACTCATCACCGGCCTGGATCTGGTAAAGGAGCAAATTAAAATAGCCCGCGGCGAAGCCCTGAGCTTTAAACAGGAAGACCTGAAAATAAGCGGCCACGCCATGGAACTGCGTGTTTATGCCGAAGACCCAGCCAACAACTTTTTACCCGACATTGGCACGCTGCAAACTTACCGCACGCCTAAAGGCCCCGGTGTACGTGTTGACGATGGTTTTGAGCAAGGCATGGAAATACCAATCTATTACGATCCGATGATTGCCAAACTCATCACCTATGGAGCCAACCGGGAGGAAGCTATTGAACGCATGATCCGCGCCATCGATGAGTACGAGATTACAGGGATAAAAACTACGCTTGGCTTCGGCAAATTTGTAATGCAGCATCAGGCTTTTACTTCGGGACAATTCGATACACATTTCGTTAAGAAATATTTTACTCCTGAGGTTTTAGATATATATAAGGATGATGAAGCCTTTATTGCCGCTTTGGTAATGGAGAAGCTTTTGAGTAATAAATCATCGGCACCGAACACCTTAGCAAGTGATGGGCGGCAGAGTGATTGGGTGAAAAATAGGAGAGGATAAAAAAGCTCGTCACTCACTTCGCACGTCATTGCGAGGAACGAAGCAATCTCAGACCGATTAGCACTGTCTGAAATACCGCAGAGCTAATATGAACATGCTGTGCAACTATTGTCGTCAGTCCCGCTCAGTCGCCGCGGGGTGGGCTGTTACTTTTGGCCTGATCCAAAAGTAACCAAAAAATCAAGACAGAAAAAAGCTTCCCCGCACAAGGCCAACGCATGGCCCGCTTTTCTGTCAGGCCACCGCGCTTAAAATCGGATAGGCCGAACCCACCACTGTTTTAATATAACCTTTCCTCATGCAGCATTGGTAATGTTGCGGCAACTACAGGTATTGCTAAACTAAAGAACCCGCGTAGCAACAGGACCCGGCTGCGAGCTTTCTTTTTGGTACTTTTTCTTTGGCGGTTAAAGAAAAAGTACATCCACTGACGATTAATAACTCACTCTACCCTCCCTAATGAAAAACGGATTTCTGCGATATTGGACTCATAGAAAATATGCTTTGCTTATCGCAGAAATCAATTTAATCAGCAAATCTCATTCCATTTTCACTGTCTCCATATCCTGAGATTCAAACGTCAAATTAACCGACCGACTGCCGTTTGGCCTTGTACGGTGCTTCACATTTTTAGGAATAGTAAATACTTGCCCGGGAAATAACTCAATCGTTTTATCTTCCAAATCAATAAATATCGAACCTTCCATAACCAGAAAGCTTTCATCAGAGTTGGGGTGGAGGTGCCAGTAAAATGATTCGGTCATTACACCAACCCTAACTATATGGTCGTTAACAAAGGCAAGAGGAAAATTCGAATAGGTAGTAATAGCTTTGGTTTGTTGCAGAATATCTATAACTGTAAGTATGGGGGCTTCCATTGTAATTGATTTTTATTTGATAAAATTAGGATTTTAACCTTACCAACTCTTCTATAAACGCTACCTGTGCTATATTAATCTTTTCTTTAGCAGCTCCCACATCAAACCAGCCACCTTTATCAACCTCCGGGATATCAATAAACTTCCCCGATTTGTAAGGCCACTCGATAGGGAATATATTACTTACAATGTTATTAGCATCCACATCGCCCTTAACAGCCCAACAGTGTACTACTTTGCCGCTTTTAAGTTTAACTGGGTTTAACTGGATAAATTCACCATCAATATGTTGACCGGTTTCTTCATGAAACTCGCGTTTGGCCGCCGCAAGCGGTTCTTCATCATCCAGATATTCTCCTTTGGGGATCGACCATGCGCCACCATCCTTCTTAGCCCAAAATGGCCCGCCAGGATGAACGAGGAAGATTTGTAGTTGGTTATCGATGTGTTTGTAGACTAATATTCCGGCGCTTTGCTTGGGCATAATTTTTTAATTTCGGATTTCGGATGTTCGATTTCGGATTTACCTTATTTTTTTGTCATTCAGAGCGATAGCGAAGAATCTTCTTCGCCCTGCATTTCAACATGCCTTCCGCAGAAGATTTCTCCTACTGTCGAAATGACAAATCTGTGTTAACGAAATTGATAAACTAACCTGATTATATTTAGTTTTGCAGCAAATAAAATCTACCCAGGAGGGCATCATATTATGTTTACCGGAATCATTGAAACTTTAGGCAAAATAACCGATCTGCAACACGATCAGGGTAACCTGCATATCACTGTGCAATCAACCATATCAACAGAGTTAAAGATCGACCAGTCGGTTGCGCATAATGGTGTTTGCCTTACAGTTGTTGCTTTGGCAGATGGCCTGCACACGGTTACTGCTATTGAAGAAACCCTGAACAAAACCAGCCTGGGCAGCCTTAAAACCGGCGATGTGGTAAACCTGGAACGTTGTATGCAAATGAATGCCCGCCTGGATGGCCACATTGTACAAGGCCATGTAGACCAGACTGCCACCTGTACCCTGGTAGAAGATATGGACGGCAGCTGGATGTACACCTTCGATTATGACCCTGCTGTAGGTAACGTAACTGTAGAAAAAGGCTCTATCTGTGTAAATGGTATCAGCCTTACTGTGGTTAATTCAACTGCGCATGGTTTCTCTGTAGCTATTATCCCCTACACTTACGAGCATACCAACTTACACAGCGTTAAAGCTGGTGATACGGTTAACTTAGAGTTTGATATTATCGGCAAATACGTAGCCCGCTTAATGCAGCGTTAACGTTTTAAATCGGTAATGCGCCGGGTTGTAAAATCGATGTATGATTGCTGCTTATCTACCGGGGGTTTAACCGAAAGATATTTCTTGTAATATTTTACAGCATTCATGGTATCTTTCAAGTTGCTATCATATATCGAAGCCATGGCATAGTACACAATTGGTTTTTCGCCAAAGGTTAAGCCTCGCTGGTACGCTGTAATTGCTTTTTTTGGTAGATGCAACCTATCATACGAGTCGGCTATTTCGCTGTAGTAAGTATCTGTATTGGGTGATATGCCTTGTTCTATAGCCCGTTGTAAATAAAATATCGCTTTAGCATCCTGCTTCAATGCTTTGTGGCTCATCCCTAAATAGTAATCAGAGGTTTCGCTTTGTGCCTGTGCACTATCTAACAGGTGGAAGGTTTTAATACAATCGCTGTAATTTTTGAGGTTGAATTCTGAGATGCCTTTGTAACTGATAGTTTGGGTTGAACGGTCATCATTAGCAAGAAGCCTGGTACATATATCGATAGTCTGCGAGAACTTTTTGAGTGTATAACACACTTGTGCTTTACCTTTTAATAATAAAAGATTGGCCGAATCTGCCTGTAAAGCAAGGTCAATAATTTTTTCGGCTGTGGCTTCCTGGTGAAACTGGATAAGCAGGGTAGATAGATCGACAGCAATGTTGGCATCCTGTGGGTTCAAATGATTTGCCTTTTGCAGGTAACCAACCTGGGCCACTATATCAGATTGTGATATCAATGCCAATTGCTTGTATACGTTAAAGTTGGTGCTGTCTGTTTTTAAAATACGTTTATAAAATGTGGCTGCCTTTATATTATTTCCCCTGCGCATATTAATACTTGCCATGCTAAACAAAGTAGACTGGCTGGTAGAGTCGATATTGTACAAGCGCTGATAATAACCTTCTGCATCAGGCAAGCGGCCTGCCATGTTTGATGTATAGGCTAACTGCGAGATAATCTTAGGATTTTGAACAGGCTCCGGATAAACTTTCTTAAGGTAATCGGCAGCTTCGGCATAGCGTTGTGTTTGGTAATACTCTACCAGTAACGAGTCTGTTTTTGGGTCTTTTTGCTGCGCGAAAGTAATTGTGGTAAACAGGCAGCAAATAAGTAAAAAGCTTAGGTGTTTCATAGGTAATAATGATTTAAACTAAAATATTAGTTATTATTCAATATTCCAAATTCTAATAAAAAAATGTTGAGTTATTAATCAACTTTTTGTTTTATAAAGAGTTATGCCATTATGGACGACAAGAGGAGTGATGAAACGCTAATTTATTTTGACAAGTCTACCCTGATTGCAAGAATGATTATGGGGATTGTGGTGGCGGCTGCATTTACCTATCTGTTAATCGTATTAAAGCATGACTACTCAGAAGGCTTCATAGTTACTGTGTGTTTCGCTTTATTTGCTTACTTTATTATTTTTAAGCATATATATCTTTTGATTGCACATCAGCCTCAAATTATAATCAATACAATGGGAGTTAGATTACCTCCCGCTGAACTTGATACATGGGATAAAATTGGGAATATTAAACTTGAAAGAATAAACAAAGTAAGATCTGAAAAAATACTTTTAACATATAAGGTATCTGCCGAAGATGGTAATACGATTTATCGGGAAATAGATTTTGCTGATTTAGATACCAACAAAATATTATTGAAGGAATTGTTAAACAATTACCGCCTTCAGTTTTATGTGCATACCAAACAGGAGATCATACCGCTTCCAGGCCTTAGTGATGAGGAAGAATAATTCCCAGTTAGAACGAAAAATGTAAAGGGATTGATCTTTACTCTATCGCCTTCCCCTTCATGGCATGGCTAATAGCCACATCCATTACTCGCTCGGCAAATGGGCGGGTATAGTCATTCAGTTCATCCAGTTTTTTGTGGATGGCATCTTTATCACCACCGCTAAGGGCTTCCTGCAAGGCTTTGATATATTCTACTGTTTGTGCAATCTCGGCGATGGAAAGATGTTCTTTATTTTTTTCGATGAAGCGGTTGGCGGTGTATACCATTTGTTCTCCTTCGGTGCGTGCTTCAATCAGCATACGTTGTGCAACGTCTTCTTTGGCGTGGGTAATGCTGTCAATCAGCATTTGCTCAACCTGGTCGTCGGTGATGCCGTAGGTTGGTTTTACCTCAACTTCTTGTTTGGTGCCCGAGCGTAGTTCTATAGCTTGAACCTTTAGGATACCATCGGCATTCAGCAAAAAGTTAATATCTACCTTAGGGAAACCGGCTGGCATGGCTGGGATACCTTTCAGATCAAATTCGGCCAGTTTGCGGTTCTCTTTTACCAAATCGCGCTCGCCCTGGTAAACAGTGATCTTCATGTTTACCTGTCCGTCAACCGAGGTAGTATATTGTCGGCCTGCTTTGGTTGGGATTTTAGAATTACGCGGAACAATTACGTCCATTAAACCACCCATGGTTTCAATACCAAGTGATAGGGGAGTAACATCCAGCAACAAAATATCGCTGCGGTTACCGGCTAAAATATCGGCTTGTAAAGCAGCGCCTAAAGCCACTACCTCATCAGGGTTCACATCGTCATGTACCGGTCGGCCGAAAAACGCGGCAACCTTTTGTTTAACCAAGGCTGTACGGGTTGAGCCACCAACCATAATCACCTCATCAATATCGGTAACTTTTAAGCCTGCATCTTTCAATGCGTTGCGGCAGGCATCAATGGTTTCGTTTACTTTGGCCGAGATCAATTCTTCAAACTTAGCCTTATCAATAGTACACCAGATCTCGCCGATCTTCTCGTTAAAAATACTTTGATGTGTGAATGATTTCTTAGCTTCTTCGGCTTTTAAGCGTATTTGCTGTACCAGTTCGCTGTTATTCTCCAGCGTGGCTTTGTCTATTTTATTTTCGGCAATCCAGTAATCAGCAATGGCACGGTCGAAATCGTCGCCACCCAAAAAGGTATTACCATTGGTTGATAATACTTCGAAAATACCGTTCTGTATTTGCAGGATAGATACATCGAAAGTACCTCCGCCCAAATCATACACAGCAACGGTTTTAGTTTCTTCGGGGTTTAGGCCAATGCCGTAAGCTAAGCTGGCAGCAGTAGGTTCGTTTACAATTCGTAAAACGTCCAGCCCGGCCAATTTACCGGCATCACGTGTGGCCTGGCGTTGCGAATCGTTAAAATAAGCAGGTACGGTAATTACTGCACGGTTTACCGGGGTTTTCA
Source organism: Sphingobacteriaceae bacterium (assembly GCA_903644075.1). Classification (GTDB taxonomy): domain Bacteria; phylum Bacteroidota; class Bacteroidia; order Sphingobacteriales; family Sphingobacteriaceae; genus Mucilaginibacter. The sequence continues at coordinate 15,526 of CAHJXH010000104.1, forward strand.
AAG
>CAHJXH010000105.1 GCA_903644075.1 Sphingobacteriaceae bacterium
AAAAAAGGAAGCCATAGCTCCCCTATTTTAAGATAGATGATGTTTCTTTATTTTACTGTATATCGTATCACTGTGCGGCCTATATTGCCGTCTTTATCAATACCTTCAATAACGGCTTTGTAGGTACCCCTGCCATCGGCATTGTAAAAATTAAGTATGGCATTACCGGCTTTATCAGTAAATACGTTAGGGTTCCAGTAAATAGTGGTGCGCAAATCGCTGCCTTTTTGCTGCTGGCTTACATCATATTTAGGTAAATAAAACTGGCGTACTTTGGCGTAGCCTTTAGGCGAAAAGTTAATTACGTTCTGATCGGGAAATAGTTGTTTAAGCTCTTCGGCACTAACCTTTTTGCCTTTAGGTGCTTCTTTCATGTTAATAGATATAACCCCGTTGGTATTGTTCATTTTATTGATACCCGAAAAACCATCGCTGTTAAAAATCTCAATCCCATCAACTTCTTTAGGGTTTATGCTGTTTAAGAAGCTAACATCAACAGGCATACCTTTTACATAAATTTGCACGGGGTTTTTATTGCCCTGGTTATAATCGCGTGTTATGTAGAAGTTGTTATCGCGGTAAGTTACACCGATAAGCGCTGTTGATAAACACATTAAAAAGTTATTACAGCCGCTTAACTGCTCGGGGTTTACTTCATGATCTGCGAATGAACTTAAACCTGAAAGACCGGGATAATCCTGGTGGGTAACTTTTTTTACAGTTGAGGCCTTTATCACAACCTCTTTAAGTACCTGGTTAAACTGAAACTGCTTCCCGCTGTTTTGTACGTAGGTGTTTAAAGTGCTATCGATATTAATAATCTCATCGGCATAATTCTCAGACCGGGTAACTGTTGGGTAAAAACCGGGATTCATGGTAATTTTCATGTTCTTTGAATCCACGTTATTACGTGCACTGATGGTAACCTGTGACGAATCGGCAAATACTACATTTTGAAACGCAAACTCCCCGTCGGCATTGGTGGTGGTCTCTGCCGAATAATTTTTGTCGGAGATAATCAATCGTACAGCACCTTTAAACACGGGCATGCCATTAAACTTACGTAAGGTACCCGATAGCACAATCCCTTGCTCGGGCGCAAGCCTTGCCGGTTTTATTTTCCCGCTCAGGATATCAGAAAAATCAAACTGGCGGAAACCCTGGCTCATCATTAAAACATCGAGGTCATCAACCTTTTTAATATCGGGTTTAATAAAATAATAATTGGGCTGCTCAACATATCCGCTCACATCGCTGGTAAGCAGCATATTACTTAAAATAGTGGTTGCGGCATCTTCCGAGAAAGGCACTTTGGTTTCATCAACCACGGCAACAGAGAAACTGCCTTCGGCAGGTTTATCAGCTAATTTAGCGCCCACGTTCAAGGTTACTTTTTGGCGGGTTAAGTACGATGGCTTATCTGGCGTTAAAGCAATGCTGAGGTTATCGTCGCGGTTAATAAATACCAAACGCTCACTCAATGGTTCGCCAGCCGACGAGAGCAGCGTTACTTCCAGCACCCCCGATTTAAATTTACTTTTTGGTATTGCCGCAGTGGTTGTTTGCTCTGTAAGTGCTGCCTGGGCAGCAAAGGTTACAAACCCGCCATTTTTGGCTACAATATAAAATATCTTGTTTTTATTCTTCTGAAAGAATGCCGGGCTCGATGCAATTTGTAAAATGAGCGTATGTGGGTTAGCATTATTTGCGGCAAGGCTTATACCTTCGGCAGAAACACGGGGCAGGTTATAGGTAGCCTTGCTGCCATCCGAAAATTCGACCCTGGCCGAATAAGCAGTATTGCTTTGCGGCGTAAAGTTAAATTTACCCATACCCAAATGCTGCGACGTAAAGTTCAATATCTCTTTTCCCTGTCCGTCAACAACGGTACCTTTTATATCAATACCAAGCCCGTTACTTTGGATGGCCTTAAAAGCGATCTGCGATTGTACGTCTGCCAGTAGTGACCCCCCTTCCGGAAAAAACTGAACATCGGCCCCGTTAAATGCATTTTTTAGCGGGAATGAGCTTCCCGCTGCTTTTGTTTTATCGGTCTCAATATTGGTAATTAACAACCCTCCGCTTATGTCCTCGCGCTTATTGGTAATAATAGCTATGTTGAGATAGCCCTTAACATCTGTTGTGCCGTGCCCTTTAACTACAATATCGCCGTTCTTTTCTATCCGCCATTCTACCTTTTTATTGGGTAGTATAGCACCATCAGTACCGCGGTAAAGTATACGGGCACCCAGTCTCGAATTTTTATCGTTTAAGTTACCCGAAAAAGATACATCTGCGTTTACATCCTTATTGAGCGCACTACCAATGGTAATGATTTTATCAAACATGTAAGATGTATTGAAATTAAGCATCCATTGCGTGTAAGCACGCAGGTGATAATTGCCCTGTTTATAATTAAGGCCCGACAACACAATATTACCAAAGGCTGTGCCATTGGCAACCGGCAGTCTTAATTCTTCAACAACAGAATCGCGCGAGTTAATCAGCTCCACATTAAGCACCTTGCTTATTTCTGATGGTGCATGAAAATCCATGGTTAAATAAGCTTTAAACCAAATGGTATCACCTACAGCATAGTAGGGTTTGTCCAAATGCATATAAACTTTTTCGACAGGGTGGTCATTATTGACCTTGCTTGCCCTTTCAATAATCGTATTTAACGGGATACTATCATGTTGTGCAAAAACTGATAAGTGAGTAAGTACAAGAAACAGCAGCAGGTAGAGATATTTTTTCAACAGAGTAAAATTTTGATATGCCATATATAACGGGTAAAAATGCCTAAACATTATCACTCCGCCTAACGATTTAACATATTATAACTAAGAGGCAATTATAATGATTCTTTAAAAGGATACAATTACAGATTAGTCACCCTAAAACTTTTTTTTATCCTGGTAACTAAAGTGTTACCTGTTAACTTTTTTAAGCTCTCATTTTTGTACCTTAGCCATACAATCACCATGAAAAATAAAATTTTTACCATAGCCCTCCTTTTTGCCTTTACAGCATCATTAAGCAGCTGTTTTGTAAACCGCGACCCTTATGGCCGCAGTAGCGACAGGGGAAAGAGTTTCCCGCACGATGAACATAAGGACGATGGAAAAACCAAGGACGACGGCAAAAAGAAAGACGACAAGAACACACATCAATAAAAAGGGCACCGTTTTTGCAATTGTGTTGTTATAATTTTTAACAACCATGAAAAAGATATTTTTTAGCATAGCCCTATTATTTACAATGGCTGCGTCCCTAAGCAGCTGTTTTGTAAACAGAGACCCACATCATGATGGGCACCATTCTCAGCACGACGACCACCATGGTGATGATCACCACGATGACAGATATCATTAATACCAAGGGGCCCTACGGCCCCTATTTCTTTCCCGATATTGTAACAATATTGTCAATAATAGTTGATACAAGTAATTATTTAGGCCTGCTGTATCAACCCACAAAATAATAACGTCATTTTATAGTTAGTAAGCAGAACCTTTGAACATGAGGTTCGAGATTTAGTTGATTAAAGTAGTTGAGAACTACTTACAAGCATTCCGGGGTGAGAGCCGGAATGCTTTTTTTATTCTGCATTACTTCGTACATTATGCCGCAAACAAGCACCATCATATTCCTGTTAGCTTTAAATATTAGCTACGGCTAACCTACAGAATTAACTAAAACCCGAAGTAATTTATCATATTTGTTTAAATACTTAATTGATACGATGCCTGCTCATATTCCGGTTGACCTCAGTAATTGTGACAAAGAACCTATCCACATCCCTGGCCAGATACAATCACACGGCTTTTTAATTGTGATAGACCAGGACTGTGTTATCCGTTACCATAGTGATAATATCTCCTCATTTATTAATGGTATAAACGAAAACCTGATAGGCAGACATGTTAATGACATCCAACCTTTAATAGGCCGTAATGAACCTAAGGACTTTATAGTACAATTAATTATCTTCGGGAAAAACAACCGGGGCTTTGAGCAAACCAACCCTTTTGTAACTGATATACAGGGCAAGCCTTTTTACCTGATCATTTCCCCAACAGAAAATTATTATTTATTAGAGTTTGAGCCCGCGGCATCAGATTTAACCATCGATCTGCAAAAAATAATAGGCAGATCGGTATCAGAAATGCTGGCCGATAAAAACCTGCAACGTTTGCTCGAAAACTCGGCGCGCCAGGTAAAACAGATCATCAATTACGACCGTGTAATGATTTACCGCTTTGCGGAAGACGGGCACGGTGAAGTGGTTGCAGAAGCAAAAAATGAAAACCTGGGATCGTGGCTGGGGCTGCATTACCCGGCATCGGATATCCCGAAACAAGCACGCGAATTATACAAACACAACCTTACCCGCCTTATTGCAGATGTACATGCAATCCCGGCTAAAATATTAACCGCTGCCGATAATGAGCAGCCTTTAAACCTTACACCATCGCAGTTGCGTGCTGTATCACCCATCCATATTCAATATTTGAAAAATATGGAGGTTGGCTCGAGCTTCAGCATCTCGCTTATCTATAAAACAGAGCTATGGGGCTTAATAGCCTGCCATAATTATTCGCCAAGATTTATTGATTTTAAATCGAGGGAATCGTCCAAACTTATCGGACAGATCCTGTCGTCGGCATTGGAGTTTCGCCAGAATGAAGAGAACCAACAGCAAACACAGACATTTAAAGCAGCTGTTGATCAGCTATCAAAATACCTGCTCAAATCATTTAGTATTGAGGACGCTTTAACCAAGCAGGAGGTAACGATATTAGATGCTGTTGACGCCGAAGGCGCTGTACTTGTTTACGAAAACAGCATTATTAAATTGGGCAGCACGCCAAATGATGAGCAACTCGAAAAACTTTTAGCGTGGATAAACGGCACCCTTGGCGAATCATTTCACTTTACCAACCACCTGGCCAGTGTTTATCCCGAGGCTGCAGCCTACCAGGATGTAGCCAGCGGATTGATGATCTCGGTACTATCACGCGAAATGAACGAGTATGTTTTGTGGTTTAAACCAGAACGTATACAAACCATTAAATGGGCAGGCAACCCAGATAAACCGGTTGAATTAAATGCCAACGGACTCATGATGATCTCGCCGCGAAATTCATTTGAAGAATGGATCGAGACGGTATCGGGCACATCGATATACTGGAGTAACGAAGAAATTAAATCGGCTTCGCGTTTACGTGAGGAGATTACTTATGCTATTAACCAAAAAGCAGGTGCTATTCGCCAGCTTAATGAAAAGCTAAAGCTGGCATACGAAGAGCTGGATACTTTTAGCTTCACCATTTCGCACGATTTAAAGAATCCTCTATCAACCATTAAAAGCTACTCACAGATCCTGAGCCGTAATGGTAACCTGGAGCCCAAAGCACAGCAAATTATGGACCGCATTATTGTGGGTGCCGATAAAATGAACCTGATGATTAACGAGGTGCTGGGCTACTCGCGCCTTGGCCGGTCGGAGATTCAGCTTAGTAAAATTGAGATGCGCCCTATTATCGATGATCTGATCCGTGATTTATTGATAGCCTATAATTCGCCCGATATTGAAATAAACATTGGTGACACCCCGGATATTTATGGCGACCCGGTAATGATAAACCAGGTATTTGCCAACCTCATTAGTAATGCCATTAAATATTCAATCCCTTCTGGCCACCCCAAAGTAAGTATCAAAGGCGAAGTAACCGAAACTGGTGTAATTTACAACATCAGTGATAATGGCATAGGCATAGATATTCAGTACCTGCCCAAAGTTTTCGAACTGTTTAACCGTATGGATAACGCCCGCGATATTGAAGGATCGGGTGTAGGCCTTTCTATCGTAAAACGCATTATCGATAAACATAAAGGCAAAATCTGGGTGGATAGCGAGTTGAATAAAGGCTCTACTTTTTATGTGGAGTTCTTTAATGGATAATTTCTCTTGTCATTCTAAACGTAGTGAAGAATCTTCTTGGATATGCATCTTCGCATTACAAGTGCAGAAGATTCTTCACTACGTTTAGAATGACAAAATAACAGAGCTTTCCTAAACCTTCTGCCCCATATCCATTTTATGCGCCGGCAATGAGAAACAAAACATACTCCCCTCTCCAATCGCACTTTCTACCCAAATTTTCCCTTGCTGAGCTTCGATAAAATCTTTAGAGATAGCCAGTCCTAAACCAGAACCCGATTTGTTTTGACCATCAGTTGGTACCTGGAAATAGCGCTCGAACAGTCGTTTCTGATATTGCTCATCAATGCCTTTTCCGAAATCTTTTACCGAAAAGATCACCTGCTTATTTTTCTCCGAGACCTGGATCACTACTTTAGATTTTTCGGGGCTGTAACGCAAAGCGTTCGACAAAAAGTTAACCAGCACCCAGGCAGTTTTCTCCATATCAGCATGTACCTTCGATAAGTTGGGATGGGCGATTACCTGCAGGTTGATGCCTTTTTGTTCGGCGTTAAACTTTACAGAGTTGAGGGCGTAATCCACAATCTCAACCGGATCTGATACCACGAAGTTTAATTGGATGTTGCCGGTTTCTACCTGCGATAAGTCCAACAGTTCGCTGGTGATTTTTAGCAGGCGGTCGCTATCATCTTTAATATGTTCCAGTAACTCTATTTGTTGGGGGTTTGATACCCCTACCCGCTCATCACTCAATAGCTTCAGGCTCATTTTAATGGACGAGATCGGCGTTTTCAACTCATGCGATATGGTGGCTATGAAATTGGTTTTAGCTTCATCACGCTCCTTAAACTCGGTGATGTTACGCAATATATAAACCTTACCTGCTGAACGACTGGCCACACTTAGCACATCTGATGATTGCGGACTTAAATTCGGGATTACAATTTCGCGGCTCTCTAACTGGAAATAGGATTCCTTACCGGCCAACGCAATTTTGAACGATTTAAAACCTCCATTGCTGGCCAGTATAGATTTAAACAGATCATTAGTTGCCGTAAATTTCTCGGCTGGTTGGCCAACTATTTTTTGCTCATTAATATTGAGGATATTTTCGGCAACGGTATTGATAAACAGAATTTCCTGCTTTTCATTTAACCCGATGATAGCATCCTGCATTTGCTCAATAATGGTTTCGATGCGCTGCTTTTCTGACATTACTTTGGCCAGGTTGGTGTTCTCCCACTCGTTGAGTCGATCTGCCATATCGTTGAAGGCGAGGGCTACTTCGGCAAATTCATCATTCTTGTTAAAGTTCAGATGCTGGTTATAATTCTTATGGCTAATCTCGCGGATACCATCAATCAACTCCCTTAGCGGATTGGCAATAAAACCGGGGAAGTTCACACTAAAGCTAAACAATACTAAAAATGTAAACGAACCTACAAAACCTAAAAACAAGGTAGCCTCTTTTACAGATGCCTGCGCACGCTCATTCTTATGCACAATGGCTTGCATGTTTACCTGCTCAATTTTGCGTAGCTGCGCACGGGCATCGTATTGCGCCCGGTATTGTTGTGCGGCGGTGGCAGTTGGCGACTTTAAAACATCAAAATCTTTTTCCAGTTCATCGGTAGCTTGTTTTTCCCCAACTTCGGTAATGTTAGCTTCTTGCAAGTCTAACTGCTTGTTAAACTGAGCTTTGGCTACATCGTTTAATGGTAATTTATTTTCATCCAAAACCGTCCGCATTTCGCGGGCAAAGCTTAGCGACTCGTAGTTATTTTTGAGGATAACCTTGGCGCTATCTGAGATTTGGTGGATATAGAATATGGACACTGCTCCGAAGAACATCACTACGACGAAAAGGAAGCCGAATCCGAGTCGAAGTTTATTTTTTATTTTCATGGCTATAATGGTTAAATATAAATGCTTTTATCAGGAGAAGATCACTAAGTCTGTTTCTTTGGCTGCGATGTGCTTTAACAGCTGATTAAAAATTGCCGTTCGCAGTATCACCTGGAATAAGTTGAGGTGCGGTTTGCCAATGCAAATGGTTGTAATCTCCCTTTCATCGGCCAATTGTATAATGGACTGAGTTATCTGGTCGCTTTTTATTTTTACTACCTCGCCACCCAGTTCGGTAGCCAGTTTAAAGTTGTTGATGAGGTGGCGCTGCTTATCTAATTTAATTTTATCGCCGCTTTCACCGCTGCTTTGCACATATAAAACTATCCAGGGCGAGCGGTAGTACGAAGCCAGCCTTGCTGTTTTACGGATCACCACCTTTGCCGTATCTGCATTAGATGAAATACAGGCCAGAAACTTTTCGGGCCGGAGTTTAATCTGCTTCGGCACCTCGATGTCAATCTTGCGTTCTACATGGTGGGCAACTTCTTTCAAAGCCAGCTCACGTAGTTGCAAAATTTTATCGGGCTGAAAAAAATTCTTCAGGGCGATGTTGATTTTATCTTTAGTGTAGATCTTACCGTCTTTTAAACGATCTATCAGTTCATCAGCAGTTAAATCGATGTTGACTATCTCATCTGTTAATTCCAGTATTTTATCAGGGATCCGCTCGGTAATGGCAATACCGGTAATAGATTCTATTTCCTGGTTCATGCTTTCGAGGTGCTGAATATTCACAGCCGAAATCACACTGATGCCCGCTTCTAAAATATCCAGTACATCCTGCCAGCGTTTAGTATTCTTGCTACCCTCGATGTTGCTGTGGGCGAGTTCATCAACAATAACAACTTCGGGGTGGCGGTTCAGGATGGCATGCAGGTCCATTTCCTCCAGCTCCTTGCCTTTATAAAAAACTTTACGGCGCGGTATAAAGGGGATGCCATCAACCAAAGCCTGGGTTTCGGCACGGTTATGCGTTTCTACATAACCAATCTGGATATCGATACCGTTACGCAAAAGTGCATGGGCTTCCTGCAGCATCCGGTAAGTTTTGCCCACACCGGCACTCATGCCAATGTAAATCTTAAACTTACCACGCCTCGACTTTTTTACCAGTTCGATAAACGTTTTTACGGTGTTATCCTGCTCTGCCATTACTTGCTGTTTAAAATGAGACCGCCAAACTTGTTGTTATAACTTGGTTGGCTGCTACGGCCATATTATCCTTCATAAAAATGGGATCCTTGCTGTTCAATATCTTTCCCTCCAAACGAATCACTGCATTTGGGAAAGGGTTATAATCTAAATTTACCGAATATCCTGTTGTTTTAAACCCGTTAGGTGTCCCGGTGCTTATAATCATCCCGTTCGGGTCGCTGTAATATTCAATTCGGCCTGCAACTGCCCATTGCCCTGCCAGTTTATAACGGGCAATAAATACAGGCGATACAATATGGTTGGTACCTTTATCCGCTTTAGATTTTTGCTGAGTACCATAGTCGATAGCCGCAGTAATGCCAAATTTGGGTGTTAGTTGTATAATGGTATAAAAATCGTGGTAAAACCTACGTACTCCTACAGAATCAGCACCTTCGGTACCTAAATAATTACTGTAATTAAAGGTAATATTTGCTGTTGGCTGCCAGGTTAACTGCAAACCGCCGGCAGGTTTATTATTACCATCCTGCCGTTGAATGCGCTGCCAGCCATTTAGATATAAGGCCGATGCCGTTAGTTTACCATCGTTCGTAGTGTAAGTCAATTTAGCACCGGCTTCGTAGTAGGGTGTATTATCAGACAGGATACCGCGGGTTAATACCCAGCAGTCTTTACCAACTGCACTTTCGAAACCAATGTGCGAAGCAAACACACCTGCATCGAACCACAAGTTTGCGCTTTTAGATACTTTGATACCGGCATTAGCCTCATACACATTTTTAAGTACACCGGGTTCGGCAGCCAGGTTAGCATTGGCATAAGTACCCGCCATTATAGCCAGGTTAGCCCTGATATTATCGCTGGTATAATTAGCCTTGATGAAGCCAAGGTTTAAATTCACCTCATTTGTTCGGTTGTATGAATACACAAACGGAGGCATCGTATGGTCCGCCGGTTTGTTAAACGAATAGCTGTAGTATAGTTCGGTATAGCCGCTAATGGTTAATTTGCCATTGCGGGTGGTATCCTGTGCTTTTACTGTAGCTATTGTTAACATCAGCAGGGATATAATTAGTAATCTTCTCATTTTTTATGATGAACACTCCGGAACCGATGGTGCGATCCCGGAGTGTCTGTTATTATTTCAATTGGTCGAGTGCGATGTTCAATTTCAGCACATTAACTTTTGATGGGCCGAACACACCCCAAAGTGGTTTTTCAATGCTGTTGTTTAACAAGGTAGCTACTTTGTTTTCGTCGAGTTTGCGGTATTTGGCAACACGTTCTACCTGCACTTTGGCAGCATCCGGAGAAATATCAGGGTCGAGGCCGCTACCTGATGCAGTAACCAGATCAGATGGGATATCGCTGCGTTTTAAGTATGGGTGATATTTAAGCAGGGTATCAATACGGTTGCTTACATCCTTTAAATAATCGGGGTTACTTGGACCTTTGTTCGAACCGCCGGAACCTGCCGCATTATACGCCACAGCCGAAGGCCTGCCCCAAAAATACTGGGGCTTAGTAAAGCTTTGACCAATGTTGGCATACCCAACCACTTTACCGTTAACAATAATGGTTTCGCCGTTACCAGCACCTTTTGAGGCTTTACCGATGAGCATAATGCTAACCGGGTATATCACACATAGCAGTACGGTAAGTACTAAAGTCAATCTGATAGATTGTATGATGAATGGTTTCATTTTCTTTAATTTTTAAATTTGATTAGAACATTAAGCCTACTACCATATCAATAAGCTTGATACCGATAAATGGCGCAATTACACCACCCACGCCATAATAAAGCAGGTTGGTACGTAACAGGGCACTTGCACCAATTGGTTTATATTCTACACCTCGTAGTGCCAGCGGAATCAGCATTGGGATAATAATGGCGTTAAATATTACGGCAGATAGTATAGCCGATTCGGGACTGTGCAACCTCATGATATTGATGCTTTGCAATGCCGGGATTGAAGCGATAAATAAGGCCGGTACAATGGCGAAATATTTAGCCACGTCATTAGCGATAGAGAAGGTAGTGAGCGTACCGCGGGTAATCAGTAATTGTTTACCAATTTCTACGATCTCGATCAGCTTGGTTGGGTCGTTATCCAAATCCACCATGTTACCTGCTTCTTTGGCGGCCTGGGTACCGCTGTTCATGGCCACGCCAACATCTGCCTGGGCCAATGCCGGGGCATCATTTGTACCATCGCCCATCATGGCTACCAGTTTTCCCGCGTTTTGCTCAGCCTTAATGTAGTTCATTTTATCTTCGGGCTTAGCCTCGGCAATAAAATCGTCCACACCTGCTTTTTCGGCAATAAATTTGGCAGTTAAAGGATTATCACCGGTTACCATTACGGTTTTGATACCCATTTTGCGCAGGCGTTCAAAACGTTCGGCAATGCCGGTTTTAATAATATCCTGCAGTTGGATCACACCTAAAATCACTTCGTTTTGTGATACCACTAATGGAGTACCACCGTTTGATGAGATCTCTTTCACACGTTCTTCAACCTCCTCCGGGAAAGGGTTACCTGCCTTTAGCGCAATGTTACGGATTGAATCAAAAGCGCCCTTACGGATGCGTAAACCTTGTGGGGTATCAATACCGCTTGAACGGGTTTCGGCAGTAAACTTTACAAACTCCGATCCTTCAGGAGCTGTTGGCAATTTAAAGTGCTGCGATGCCAGTTCGATGATCGATTTACCTTCAGGTGTTTCGTCAGCCAGTGACGATAATACGCATGCAGTAATTAAATCATCAGGCGATACGGCTTTGGCTGGCCAAAACTGGGTTGCTTTACGGTTACCAATGGTGATGGTACCGGTTTTATCTAATAGCAACACATCGATGTCGCCGGCAGTTTCAACAGCTTTACCAGATTTGGTAATTACGTTAGCACGCAAGGCCCTGTCCATCCCGGCAATACCAATGGCTGATAACAGACCACCGATAGTTGTTGGGATTAAACACACGAACAGCGAAATTAAAGCCGCAATAGTAATCGGTGTATTCGCATAATCTGCAAATGGTTTCAGAGTGATACATACGATGATAAACACCAGGGTAAAACTTGCCAGCAAGATAGTCAGCGCAATTTCGTTGGGTGTTTTCTGGCGCGATGCACCTTCTACCAGGGCAATCATTTTATCCAAAAAGCTTTCGCCGGGCTCGGTGGTTACTACCACGCGAACTTCGTCCGACAGTACCTTTGTACCGCCTGTAACTGATGATTTATCGCCACCAGCCTCACGGATCACCGGGGCAGATTCACCTGTAATAGCCGATTCATCAATGGTAGCAATACCTTCAATAATCTCGCCATCGGTTGGGATGGTATCGCCGGTTTCGCAAACAAACACATCGCCTTTGCGTAAATCACTTGATGACTTAACTACGATGCTGCCATCGGCCATCACCACTTTAGCGGGTGTTTCTTCACGGGTTTTACGTAAGCTGTCGGCCTGTGCTTTACCACGCGCTTCGGCAATAGCTTCGGCAAAATTGGCAAACAATACAGTCAGAAACAGGATAAAGAAGATAGCAAAGTTATAAGCAAACGAACCCTGACCATGGTGCGAATAGCTATATATCATAACCGGGATCATTACTAATGTACCGATCTCCACGGTAAACATTACCGGGTTGCGGATCATCATCCTGGGATCCAGCTTAATGAAAGATTCTTTTAAAGCAGTCTGCACCAGGGCAGGCTCAAATAATTTATTTGATTGAGTTTTCATTGTTATTTAAGCATTGAGAAGTATTCTGCCAACGGGCCTAAAGCGAGTGCAGGGAAATAGGATAAGGCGTTTAATACAAGTATTACGGCAAAGGTCATCAGTCCGAAAGTTTTGGTATCGATTTTTAATGTACCGGCACTTTCTGGGATGTATTTCTTTTGGGCCAATAAACCGGCAATTGCAACCGGGCCAATGATCGGTAAGAAACGGCCCATGATGAGCACAATACCTGTGGTTACATTCCAGAAGATATTACCATCGCCCAAGCCTTCGAAACCAGAACCGTTGTTGGCGTTTGATGAGGTATACTCATACAACATTTCCGAAAAACCGTGGTGACCAGGGTTATTTAACCAGCTTGACGGTTTAACAGCCCAATCGGCACCCAGATGATTGGTGAATACATAGGTAGATATTGCAGTACCTGCCAAAATCAGGAACGGACTTAATAAGGTAATGATAGCGGCAATTTTTACTTCGCGGGCTTCAACTTTATGACCTAAGAATTCAGGTGTACGACCTACCATCAATCCGGAAATAAACACGGCGATAATTAGGTAGATGAAGTAGTTTAACACCCCTACACCGCAACCGCCATAAAGCGAGTTAATCATCATGGCCAGCAGTTGCCATAAACCGGTTAAGGCCATAGTACTATCGTGCATACCGTTTACAGATCCTGTAGAAATTACGGTGGTCATGGTACTCCAGTAAGCAGTAGCCGTAGGGCCGAAGCGAACTTCCTTACCTTCCATAGCGCCTGTAAGCTGGCTTACACCCATTTTGGCGATGAGCGGGTTACCGCCAAGTTCGCTGGTTAGAGTTGGGATCATCAGCATAAACACACCGATAGTCATTACCCCGAAGATGATCCAGGCCAGTTTTTTACGGCGAATGTAGTAACCAAAGGCCAGTACCATAGCAACCGGTAATATCACCTGTGCTATTACCTCAACCATATTGGTTAAGTAGTTAGGGTTTTCGAGCGGGTGGGCAGAGTTGGCGCCAAACCAACCGCCACCATTTGTGCCGATATGCTTAATGGCAATCATGGCAGCTGCAGGGCCGCGTGATACATTTACGGTATCGCCTTGCAGTGATATAAATTTGTCTTTACCGGCGTAGCTGCTTGGCGTACCGTTAAAGGTTAATATAATAGCAACCACAATTGATAATGGCAGCAACACGCGGGTAATTGATTTTACAAAGAATTCCCAGAAGTTGCCCAGGTCTGTAGTGGTTTTATCTTTAAATGCTTTAAATACGGCAACCGCAGTAGCCATACCTGTTGCAGCACTGGTAAAGTGCAGAAACATAAATATAAAGTGCTGTGTAAGATAAGTAGCGCCGGTTTCGCCTGAGTAGTGCTGTAAGTTACAGTTTACCACAAAGCTAATAATGGTGTTAAATGCCAAATCGGCACTTTGGCCGGGGTTACCATCTGGGTTAAGCGGTAACTTATCCTGGTATAATAAAACGAAGAAGCCGTAAACCAACCATAAAATATTGATGGTCATCATGGCTTTTAAAAACTGTTTCCAGTTCATTGGTTCTTTAGGGTTGATACCCGACAGTTTATAAATCCCGGTTTCAAGCGGTTTTAAAAAGTCGGTCCAGATCTTTTCGCCGGCATACATTTTTGCCAGGTACTTACCCAGTGGAATGGCAATCACAAGCGTGAGGACAAACGAGGCTACTATTCCAAATAGTTCAGTGTTCATTGCGGGTTAGGGTTAAAATTTTTCGGGTTTGAGCAGTACATACACCATGTATATGAAAACTGCGATGGAAACGATGAATAGGGCTAACATAATTTTAGATTTTTTCGAACCAGTCAATAGATTTAAAAATCAACCAGCTGCAAAGCAGTATGGCCAGAAACAAAATGATCGTATTCATATCTTTTTAATTTCTAACCTATTGCCAAAGCCTGTACCAAGTCATTAGTCATTAGCCATTAGTCATTGAATAATAGATACTTACATGATTTTATAAAGAAAACGAAATAGCTATAAACAAGACAACCCTTCCATAATGGAAGGGTTGTTTTTCAAATGAGTGCGCTGTTATGGTAATTACAACAGCGGTATTTAGCCATATTATGCCAAATGATACTCTTCTATTTTACGATAAAGGGTAGTGAGGCCGATATTCATTAGCCTTGCTGCCTCGGTTTTGTTGCCTTTGGTGTGGTTCAATATCTTACGGATGTGATTTTTTTCGATCACGGCCATCTCAAATACGGCTTCTGATGATTCTTCTTCCAGGCGATGATCGAGCGGTAGCAGATCGACCGTCAATACATTACCATCGCATAAAATTACGGCACGTTCTATCAGGTTCTTAAGCTCCCGGATGTTACCTTTCCAACTGTAGGTTTCTAGCCGGGGAATAAAGTTCGCATCGAAGCCGGTAATGTTACGATTGGTTTTGTCCGAAAATTCTTTGAGGTAATGTTCGGCCAGGGGCCTGATATCTTCCTTGCGCTGGTTAAGTGATGGCAATTGAATAGTGAATACCGAAAGACGGTAAAACAGGTCCTCACGGAAATGTCCTTTGGCAATTTCGCTTTGCAATTCGCGGTTGGTAGCGGCGATGATACGGGCGTTAACTTTCTGCGTTTTAGTATCACCCACCTTAATAAACTCACCCGATTCGAGCACGCGCAGCAGCTTGGCTTGCAGGTCGGTGAGGGTCTGTGAGGTTCTGTGACAG
>CAHJXH010000106.1 GCA_903644075.1 Sphingobacteriaceae bacterium
AAAATCCCAGCTGTGTACCTGGCCGGGGATCATGAAATAAATCTGGTATGGCTTAACCGGGAAACTCTGAAAATCGATAGCATGCGTACCCCCACCTTTGGTAAAAAACACCAAATGATAAAAAGTATGCTTATGCGCCAAATGCAGTTTATGGTGCGATTTAATGTAAGGCGCAAACCTGGCGATCAGAATATCATCCTGCTTAAAATCAGCAAGATTGCATATATCGTAAACAGGGAAGCTCTTTTTCATGATACTCAAAGGTACCACGAAAATTGCTTCGCTTATGGTAATAAACGCGCAGCTTATGGTACTTTTTACTTATCGTTGAAAAATACTAAAGAAATAATATCGGAATATGACGTGTTTAGTAGCAGTATTTCCTGATGGCTTCGTAGGCTTCTTTCAAACCTAATTCGCCGGCTTTGCTCAGGTCGAGGCAGCCGCTGTTCTTATCGGTCACGTTATTGATCTTAAGCATACCACGGTCAAAGTAAATTTGCCTGTCTTTGGGGTCGAGGTTAATGGCCGAGGTATAATCTGCCAGAGCTCCGTTATAATCTTTAATCAGTGCTTTAGCTTCACCGCGTCTGATATATGCTTTTTTATTTGAAGGCATGGTTTCAATAGCCATGTTATAATCGAGCAGGGCACCGCGTACATCTTTCAGTTTATATTTGGCAAGGCCGCGGTTGGTATATGCTTCCGAACTTTGGGGGTTAAGTTCTATCGCCGTGTTATAATCCAGTATAGCGCTAATCGAATCTTTGAGCAATATATAAGCATCACCGCGTTTAACAAAAATATCCTCGTTATGTGGTTGCATCTCTAATGCCTTCGCAAAATCCTGCATGGCACCTGCCGAATCCGGGACCATGCTTTTGGCTGTACCGCGTGTTAACAGGGCTTTAATACTTTTAGGGTATTGATCAACCACACGATCATAGCTGTCGAGCGCACCGGCATAATCTTTTAAACCCAAGCGGGCGTTACCTAAAAACAACATATTATCTTCGGTACCGCGCAGGCTGATCGCTTTGTTCAGATCTTCAATGGCACCTTCGTAATCCTTCATCTCATTTTTGGTATTACCTCGAAAGGTGTAGGCGTTGAAAGATGCAGAATCTATCGTAATGGCCTTATTAAAATCGAGCATGGCCTCGCGGGTATTTTGCATGGCATCCCACAATATACCCCGCTGTACGTAC
The DNA here is from genome assembly GCA_903644075.1 of Sphingobacteriaceae bacterium. Lineage (GTDB taxonomy): Bacteria > Bacteroidota > Bacteroidia > Sphingobacteriales > Sphingobacteriaceae > Mucilaginibacter. The sequence goes on from CAHJXH010000106.1 coordinate 1,209, forward strand.
AGGTCAGCATCTTTAGGGTTAAGTTTCAGGCCTTCGTTAACCAGTTTAATAGCTTCAGGATAATTTTTAGACAGGGTATAAACGTTACTCAGCTTTGCATAAGCCTCGGCATTTCTGGGGTCCATTTGCAAAACACGTTGGTAATCCTGTATGGCTCCGGCATAATCGCGCAGCATCATTTTATCGTTAGCGCGTTTACTGTAACCTTCGGTATTTTCGGGTTTTAAATCTATTGATTTGCTGAAATCAATTATAGCTCCCTTGTAATCGGCTTGCTGCTCTTTCATTTTACCGCGCTCTATGTACGAGCGGTCGTTATTTGGGTTTAGCTCAATAGCCTTGGTATAATCGGCAATAGCACCCAAACTATCTTTAAGCGAATATTTAGCCGATCCGCGAATCAAATAAGCAACTTCCGATTTGGGGTTGAAAGCCAGTATGGTATCAGCATCGGCAAAAGCGCCATCGTAATTTTTAGCTGCAATGCTTACGCCTGCGCGGTTTTCATAAGCTTGTATGTATTGCGGTTTCAGCGCAATGGCTTTATTAAAATCGGCCATGGCGCCGGTGGTGTCCTTAATGTTCCGTTTGGCAATACCGCGGTAAAGGTATAGTTCGGGGTTATTGCCATTAAGCTCAATGGCCTTGTCGAAATCGGCAATAGCGCTTTGGTTATCCTTAGCGTTGGTGTGGGCATTACCCAGGTAATGATAAACTTCGGCAATATTAGGTTTTAGTGCAATGGCTTTTTTGTAATCATCTATAGCGCCAACATTGTCGTGGATATTGCTTCGGGCGTTACCACGGTAGTAATAGGCCTCGGCACGGTTAGCGTCGAACTGTAAAGATTTGGTGTAATCGGCTATTGCAGCACTATAACTTCCTATTGTTGATTCTGAGTTGGCGCGGTAATAATACAAGTCGCCGTTTGAGGGATTAAGTTTAACAGCAGTATTAAAATCCAATATCGCACCCTTACTGTTATTCACATTGGCTTTGGCTAAACCACGATATTCATACAAATCGGGGTTTTTAGGGGTAAGGGTTATTGCCTTGGTAAAATCGGCAATGGCACCCATGTAGTCGCCGGTATTGGTTTTGGCGTTTGCCCGATAATGATAAAGATTAGCCTCGGGTTTGGGCTTCATGCTGATAGCCTTGCTATAGTCATCAATGGCATTAACAAACGATCTTAAATTACTGTTCGCGTTTCCGCGGTAGTAATAAGCGTCAGCCTTTTTAGGGTTAAGTTCTATGGTTTTGGTAAAGTCGGCAACGGCTTCTTCATTTTTTTGAATATTGCTGTTGGCATTTGCCCGGTAGAAATAAGCGTCGGCACTTTTAGGGTTAAGCTCTATAGCCTTGGTAAAATCATCGATAGCACCCTGGTAGTCTTTTTGGTTTGCTTTGCTGTTACCGCTCTGTATTAACTGTTCGGCTGCTTGGGTTTGTGCAAAACACCAAAAAGGTAACAGTAAAAATAACACAGAAAGTATCTTCATAATACGGGAGTGGTTGTCAATATAAAAATCAGGCTCTGAGGTTTTTTTACAAGCAATGCCTGTCATTGATAATTTGTATTGCTTGTAAAACTAACATCAGTAAAAATAATGCTTATATACAGTTTATGGTATTAAAATACACATAAAGCATGCAAAAAAATGTAATTATACCACTTTAAGCATCCTGCATCAATTCAATTGACACTTTAAGCAGTTTGTATGTGCATAGATTATGCCAAGTAAAAGCCGAAGTAAGTTGGCCTTAATGCACTTTTGGCAGCGAAACAGCCTTAATGGCTAAATATCTGCTTAAAATTGCTAATAGCATAGGTAATGCCTGTTGTAATTTGTTAATATAAATTGCATTGAAATTAAGGATGCGATGAATTTTTACAAATGAGGATTCTGTTGGACATATGTACTCATGAATCGGGGAAATATGAGGAAAAAAGTACCCGGTTGCAAATGTGTTATTATGGTAAATTAAAGTTATTGAAAATTTTCATTAAACCTTTCCTGTTGCGTTTCGTTAAAGAGGTTGCATTTTAGAATGTGTGACACTATTGCCCGTATAATATTGATTTAATATTCTAACTCTGCATTACGAATTAAAGCGCCAAAGCCGGTAGAATTTGGCATATATTAATATTCGTAATTTGTTTAAAGTTTGATTAGAATGAAATATAGATGTATAATTTATACACTATATTAGTTCGGATTTAAAATCTACCTATTACCTTTGTTATAATTGATGAAAGCTCTCCTAAGGCAATTTAAACAATTCTGTGTAGTGGTATGTCTGCTTATTTGCGGCCATACAGCTAATGCACAGAATAAATATTCGCAGGTTGACCGGCAGATGAAAGAATTTAGCCGCCTGGTTACCGAAGCCAACATCACCTTTACCCTCCCCGAAGGTTTTAAAGAAGTTAGCCCAATTAACAACGAAGACGTAGCTTATGATTATGGCATTACATTGCCTGGCCAGGAATTTGAGATCTGGTTTGAGGTTAAGCCTTACAAACAAATAAGTAAATATTACGCTAATGCCGACTCGGCCTATATCAATATTGGTAAAGAACAGGTTTCTGTTTTCAGTGCCGATAATGCCTATTTTGCCCGTAACCTTAACGACAGGATTTTAACGCAATATAATGCCGACGAGGGTAAATCGTATTTGGTGAACCTGAGCGATTCGCCGGTTACGCGCCATTATAAATACGCGCTGATTATTACCCTGCAAAAAGACCATACGGGTACCATACTGGCTATTTGTTTAACCAACGACAAAGGCCCCGAGTTTTTCAAATACATAGACAAAGCAAGGAACTGCATTAAGTTTAAGTAGGTTTTATGTGGGATGTTTGACGTTGTACGTTTTGGATTTGGCCAGGATATATATGTATGAATCTGGACGGCTACGTAAAACGTCTAACGTACAACGTTTAACCCAATCCGTTTGACTTAATCCGTTTGACTTAATCCGTTTTACATCGTACATTTGAAGGAGAGGTCAAAATCGTATGTTCGCATCTGGTCGGATACGTAAAACGTCTAACGTCTAACGTACAACGTTTAACGTAAAACCTCGCCGCCATAAAAGCATAATCATCATGGAAGAAGTAAATTATAGTGAGGATAGTATACGGTCGCTCGATTGGAAAGAGCACATCCGCCTGCGCCCCGGTATGTATATCGGTAAGCTGGGCGATGGATCTGCCTATGACGATGGTGTATATGTATTGTTGAAAGAGATTGTAGATAACTCGATTGATGAGTTTGTGATGGGAGCCGGCAAAACCATCGATATTAACATGAGCGACCATAAGGTTTCCGTTCGTGATTATGGCCGTGGTATTCCATTAGGTAAAGTAATTGATTGCGTATCTAAGATCAATACCGGTGGTAAATACGATAGCAAGGCCTTCCAAAAATCTGTAGGTTTAAATGGGGTGGGTACTAAGGCGGTTAATGCGCTTTCATCAAACTTTGTGGTACAATCATACCGTGATAACCGCACTAAAATTGCCGAATTTGCCAAAGGCGAATTAGTACGTGATGAGCCCGAAAAAGAAACCACGCAACGTAACGGAACGGCTATCAATTTCCTTCCGGATGATACCATCTTTCGTAACTATCACTTTATCCCCGAGTTTGTGGATAATATGGTATGGAATTATGTGTACCTGAACTCGGGCTTGACCATTAATTTTAACGGTACCAAATTTTTTTCTGAAAGAGGATTATTTGACCTGTTAACTAAAAAAACTGATGCCGATAACATTCGCTACCCTATCATCCATTTAAAAGGTGAAGACATAGAGCTGGCCTTGACACACGGGCAGGCGTATGGCGAAGAATACTATTCATTTGTTAACGGACAAAATACTACGCAAGGCGGTACTCACCAGGCTGCTTTCCGCGAAGCGGTGGTGAAAACTGTCCGCGAGTTTTATAAGAAAGAATTTGATGCGGCTGATGTGCGCGGATCAATCGTTGCTGCTGTTGCCATTAAGGTGCAGGAGCCCGTATTTGAATCGCAAACTAAAACTAAGCTGGGCTCACAAAACGTTGGTCCGGATGGGCCTACGGTTCGTGGTTTTATCAATGATTTTGTTAAAACTGCGCTGGATAATTACCTGCACAAAAACCCGGCAACTGCCGATGCGCTTTTAAAACGTATTCTGCAATCGGAGCGTGAGCGTAAGGATATTGCCGGTATTAAAAAGCTGGCTAACGAGCGCGCTAAAAAAGCATCATTACACAACCGCAAACTGCGCGATTGCAAGTTACACTTTGGCGATAACCACGAGCGCCGCCGTGATACTACTTTATTTATTACCGAGGGCGATTCGGCAAGTGGATCAATCACCAAATCGCGCGATGTACAAACTCAGGCCGTATTTAGCTTAAAAGGTAAGCCATTAAACTGCTACGGACTAACCAAAAAGGTAGTTTACGAAAACGAAGAATTTAACCTGCTGCAGCACGCCTTAAATATTGAGGATGGCTTAGATGGCTTAAGCTATAACAACATTGTAATAGCTACCGATGCCGATGTGGATGGTATGCACATCCGTTTGTTGCTGATGACTTTCTTTTTGCAGTTTTTCCCCGATCTGGTAAAAGCCGGTCACGTATCTATCCTTCAAACGCCATTGTTCCGCGTTCGTAATAAAAAAGAAACCATTTACTGTTACAGCGACGAAGAACGCCGCAACGCTATAGCCAAATTAGGCAACAAGCCAGAGATAACCCGATTTAAAGGTTTAGGTGAAATTTCGCCCGAAGAGTTTGGCCTCTTCATCGGCAAAGACATGCGCCTCGACCCGGTAATCCTTCGCGACGCCAACATTAAAGGCCTGCTCGAATACTTTATGGGTAAAAATACCCCAACCCGCCAGCAACACATTGTACAAAACCTGCGTGTAGAAAAGGATGATGAAACGGTAAACCCGTTGATTTTGGCCGATGAGGATGAGGTGAAAGAGGTTGCTTAGAGAATTATTACTATGGCGTTGTTGGTGAGAGTATCAACAACGCCGTAGGTACGTCATTGCGGTACGAAGCAATCCCCGACCTACAGAGACAGTGCTTTAGTTGACGCCATCTACTCACAAAGGCTTGTGCTTAATCATCGTTAGTCTGCTCATTGCCGCAGGGGCTTAGTTACTTTTGGCTTGATCCAAAAAGTATCCAAAAAATCAAGACAGAAAAAAGCTTCTCCGCACGATGCCATCGCATGGCCCGCGTTTCTGTCAGGCCACCGCTTGCAAAGCTTAAAGTTATCATCTAACCGAACCCGCCACTGCCTCAACATAACCTCTCCTCATGCAGCATTGGCAATGTTGCGGCAATCACAGGCCTTGCTAAAGCACTATATTTTGTAGCAACAGGGCCCGGCTGCGACTTTTTCTTTGGTTACTTTCTTTTTTGAGAGAAAAAAAAAGTAACATCCACTGACGATTAATATACTTCCCTGCCCTCCCTAATGAAAAACAGATTATGCGTTATTGAAGTCAGTGCCTTGTAGGTATGATGCTTCGAGTGCCTACCCATGACATGTTTATTAAGTGGCTGATTTTCAAACATGTCATTGAACCCTTAGAGCCCCGGATTTTATAACTCAGCATGACAAAGCTTCGTACCTCGCTATGGCGTGCTATGAGTTTTCTCTGGACTATGACCAGGCTAATCAGATATTAACTAATTATTTCTTTTTATCAATTCAAATCCTTATATTGTTTCCCCCTCTTTTTACCCCAGAGGGTTACAAATGAATAACCACGAAATAAAAATAAGTTTCGATGAATATGACCATATAACCGATCTTAACGAAGCAGACCGGGCTCTATGTCTCGAAGCAACCAAAGCGCTTGAAAAATCGCATTCGCCCTATTCAAAATTTAGAGTGGGCGCTGCATTAAGGCTGCAAAGTGGCCGTATAATTTATGGGAGCAATCAGGAAAATGTAGCTTATCCATCGGGATTATGTGCCGAACGCGTGGCCTTGTTTCATTGGGGGGCTAACCATTCTGATGATCCTATTGAGAGTATTGCAATTACAGCCCATACCGATGATTTTAAGATCAGCCAGCCGATAACGCCTTGCGGCTCATGCTTGCAGGTAATGGCCGAGTACGAGAAAAAACAAGAGCAAAAGATCCGTATTTTATTGTTTTGCGAAGATGGACCAATTTGGGCAGTAGAAGGAAGCGAAAGCTTTTTGCCATTTTTGTTTTTTGAAGATAGATTAGCACATTAGTATAATCATAACCAAAACCAATGAAACCTAAAGTCCTGGTAATTTTCCTGCTTTTGCTCGCAGTGGGCAGGCCATTGTTTGCCCAGCAAGGCTTTCCCTTTGCTGATGAACTGCGCAAGTTTAAAACGGCAGATAGTCTGCATTTTCCTAAACCCGGTAGTAACCTGTTTATAGGCAGTTCGTCCATCCGATTGTGGGACGATCTGGAGCAGCGCTTCCCCGATAAGCGGGTTTTGAAACGCGGTGTTGGCGGCTCAACCCTGGAGCAGTGGGTTAAATACTATACCAATTACATCCTGTTCCCATACCAGCCCGAGCGTGTTTTTATTTATGCCGGTGAAAATGATATTAATGCAGGCCGTACGCCTCAGCAGGTTTACCAGGATTTTGTTGCGCTGTATAATATGATACAGCAGAAGCTGCCCGGGAGTAAAACTTATTGGCTGTCAATCAAAAAAAGCCCAAGCCGGGCAACGCATTATGCGGCTGTTGATAGCACCAACACGCTGATTAAAGATTTTATCAGTCATCATGGTGCCTGTAAGTACATCGACGTAAATACAGTGCTTTATGATCCTAAAACATCGTTACCAGATTCAGCCTTGTTTAAGCCAGACTATCTGCACCTCAAAAAGGAAGGATATGACCGTTGGCAAAAAGTATTAAAAAAATATGTAGAGTAAACAGAAAAGGCCTTCCGGTTATCGGGAGGCCTTTTCTGTTTTATGTGTTTTTTGAATTGTTTATTTGAATACGCTGTAAACGTTAGTAATTTTCCAGCCGTTACCGGTGTTGGTAAGGGTTACATAATTGCTGCGTACAAAGCCATCGTATTGCATATCAACACGGGCTACAGTTACATCGGCGTTGGTATTTACAATTGAAGTGGTGATGGTGCAAGCCTGATCAAGGTTAGCGTTTTCTTTAGTGAAGTTAATCATGTCGTTTTTGTCGAAGCTGATTAAGTTTTTACCGCGAAGCATGCTGAATTTAGCAGTTTTATCAAGTGCCTGATCTAAGTCGACAGATTTACCGTGGCCAATTGCATCTACATAAGTATTAAGCGCAAAGTATGGTGATGCTAATTTATCATCATTAGAAATTTTGTTAGCTTTTGCAGCTGTGCAAGCTAAGAAAAGGCAAACGCCAAGTGCAAGTGTTTTTAAGGTTTTCATAATATTTTGTATTTAATGTTTTAATAAATTTTATACTCATAAGACAGCGCTACTATCCCATACGTTACAGTTACAAGTGTTAAATTTTTGTGAAGCTTTTTAACATTTAGCTAAAAAGCTAACAATTTGTTGGTTTTGTTGCTAAACTGATAATGTTTGGTATTGTAAAGCATGGGCTTGAGTAAGAAATACAACGAAAAATTGTAAAAGATTTTTTTTGTAAAAAGTGTATAAAAGCAAAAAGCCACCCCTATTTACCGGGATGGCTTTTTAGCTTAATACCAACTAAACTTTTAACTTACTTTACAACGCTGTAAACGTTTGTAATTTTCCAGGTGCTACCGGTGTTTGTAAGGGTAACATAATTGGTGCGGGTAAAGTCGGCATATTTCATGTCAACTTTTACCACAGTCATGTCGTCGTTTGCTTCTACTACAGATGTGCTGGTAGTACAAGCTTGTTCAACATCTTTGTTTTCTTTAACAAAGGCCATCATATCGGCTTTGCTAAAGCTCAGGATATTTTTACCTTGCAGGATGCTGAATTTTGCAGATTTGTCGATAACCTGGCTCAGGCCATCTGTTTTGCCGTGGCTCACTGCATCAACATAAGTGTTAATTGCATTGTTGGGCGAGGCAACTGCGTTACCATCGTTTAATTTTGTGTTTGCTTTTGCAAAGCCGAATGTAACTAACAAACATGCAGCAATTGCCATTGATTTTAACGTTTTCATTTTTTTGTTTTTCTATTAACACTCATATAGACGTGCAATACAGGCAAAAGTTGCATTGTGCAACGCCATTGTTACCCAAATAAAAACTATTGCAAATGTGGCCGCAAAAGCGCATTTTGTGTACCAGGATGATAAAATTTGATGCCATTATATATCAATTTGCAGAGCAGGGCGAGAAGACTGGTTGGTCATATATTACCATTCCGCAAGATTTAGCGCTCCAATTAAAGCCCGGTAATAAGAAATCCTTCCGGGTGAAGGGCTTTTTAGATCATTTTCTCATTGCAGGTGTGGCATTGATGCCCTGGGGCGATGGTAGTTTCATCATGGCCATTAACGCCGATATGCGTAAAGGCATCCATAAAAGTAAAGGCGCCACCATTGCAGTACAACTCGAAACCCATGATGATTTTGTAATAGAAATGCCCGAAGACCTGCAGGAATGCTTCGATTATGAGCAGCCTGAAGCTTTGAAATTCTTCAATGCTCTTCCCCGCGGTCACCGCGATTACTTTATCAAGTGGATTAACAGCGCTAAAACAGAATCAACCCGTGCAACGCGGATTGCCAATACTATTAATGCCGCCGCAAAGAGAATGGGGTATTCGGAGATGATAAGGGATTTGAAAGCGAAGAAAGATATGTGATTTCGGAATTATTAAAATTTGTCATTGCGAGGAGGAACGACGTGGCAATCTCGTAGCTCTACAGATCGAATAATATACGCGACGAGATTGCCAAGCTATTGCTCGCAATGACAAAAAAGTGAAAACTTACGCATCCACCGCATCATAAACCACAACTTTTTCCCAAAGATGGCTGCAGTTTTTAATAAACTCCAAATGCACAGGGTGGGTTTGATAAACAGCCTGCCCGGCCAGGTCGCTAAAGAACATCAGTTCTGATACTGCCCAGCTGTTATCAACCACGTCGCGTTTTTCGGTGCTGGCAACTACGCCAACTCGTAACTCGCGTACAGTTTCAATTTTCGATAATGTTTTTACGCCGGCAACTAGTTTGTCGCGGTCTTCTGTTGAGCCCGGGTTTTTAAGCCAGAAAAATACGTGGTGAATTACAGAATATTTATTTTCCATAGTATTTAAAGGTAATGCCGATGCTGCTGCGCCTGTGGCCAGGGCGGCTGTTGTGGCTATAAATTTGCGTCTGGTTGATGTTTTCATAGGCTATTTAGTAACTTCTTCAAAAAATAAGTTTGAACCGATTTTACATTCGTTATCTATAAAGTCAACATCAGGTATCCTTATTCTAAACTGTCTGCTTTTATCATCGAAATAAATGCTCATACTGGTGTTAATATAAACCAGATCCGGGTTTTTATAACTCATGTTTAATTGCCGCTGTTCTATCTTGATATCTTTTAAAATAATGTTTGGCCAATCAATGTTTTGTGAGCTAGCTTTTGTTATACTTTCCTGATATCTCTGCTTTAAAATATGAGTTAACTTAATATAAGTAGTATCCATAATTGCTGCATCCCTGTCAGAAACTGTAAGTCCCATATTTTTGTAGATTTTGATATGTTGATCTTTGGTAGGTATAAAATTAAATAACGAATCTGGTTGCTGTAATTGATAAGCGGTGAAGATTTTTTTTCCGAATACATTAAGTTGATTTTCTGTAGGAAGGGCCTGTTTATTAATCGGGGCTTCGGTATCATCATCTTTAGACCCGTCCTCTGTACCGAAGTTGATATAACAATCTGCATATTCTTCCCATTCGTTGTGCAACTTTTTATAAAAAGAAAAAGTTAATTGTGCATCAGTGTCGCTATACCGCTGCTGATCAAGGTAAAGGCAAATACTATTGTTTCTGATGTAGATAGGTCTGGAAAAAGTATAGATAATGGAGCACATATTAGCATGCTTTTTAGGGGGCACTTTGGTTATTTTAAAGACAGAGTGGATGTTATTTATCGCCACTGCTTTCGAATTAGGGAACATCATACCGGGCCATTTAAGCTGCTTTAGCTTTATCAATTCGTTAATAATATAAATTTTCTCTGTTTTGGAAAGAATGAGTGGTATTGCACTTTTTTCAATATTAAGTGCGCTAACCGGAAACGATCTTTTAGATGAGACCACTTTGATTGTAGCATCAATTATTGCCGGATCTATTGTATTGGTATAATAGATGGTATCGCAACCAGCAGAGTTGGGTTCTCCCCGGCGGTCTAACCAGTCTTGGCACACATGATGCATTGTTTTAAAATCTTTAGGCGGTTGGGCCATTATTATAAAAGATTGTAATAGTAATGCGGCTAGGAAAAGAAGGTTTTTGATAGTCATTGATTGAAATACTAAAGGTTACCAATTTAAGCATTCTGTAATTAGTTGTACTAACATATACATTCTTTATCCACACTATAAACCTATATCACGCTAATGTTAAGCGTTCTGCTTATATTTACACATCCGAATAGTTTTTAAGAATGAGTGAAGAAATAACTCCGGAAGAATTCCCGTCTTCTGGTTCTGAAGAGAATAATATGCATAACACCATCTCGTTGGATGGTTTATACGAGAATTGGTTTCTGGATTATGCCTCTTATGTAATACTCGATCGTGCCGTTCCGCACATTTATGATGGTTTAAAGCCTGTACAGCGACGCATTTTGCACTCACTGAAAGAGATGGACGACGGGCGTTTCAACAAAGCCGCCAACGTAATTGGTAACACCATGAAGTACCACCCGCACGGTGATGCTTCTATTGGCGATGCCATGGTGCAAATTGGCCAAAAAAACCTGCTGATTGATTGCCAGGGTAACTGGGGTGACCCGGTAACGGGCGACTCGGCTGCTGCCCCGCGTTATATCGAGGCACGTTTATCCAAATTTGCGCTCGACGTGGTGTTTAATGCCGATACAACCGTTTGGCAAGCCAGTTATGATGGCCGTAATAAGGAGCCTATTACGCTGCCTGTAAAGTTCCCGCTGTTATTGGCGCAGGGTGCCGAAGGTATTGCGGTGGGTTTGGCCACCAAAATTATGCCTCATAACTTTATTGAGCTGATTGATGCTGCTATTGGTGTATTAAAAGGTATCCGTCCGGATCTGGTACCCGATTTCCCGACCGGTGGTATGGCCGATTGCAGTAACTATAACGAGGGCCAGCGTGGCGGGAAAGTACGCGTTCGCGCCAAAATTGTAGAGCGCGATAAAAAGACGCTCGCTATTACCGAGATCCCTTTCAGTACTACTACGGGCAGTTTGATTGATAGTGTAATTTCTGCCAATGATAAAGGTAAGATCAAGATCAAAAAGATCGAAGATAATACAGCCCAGTTTGTAGAGATCATGATTCACCTGGCGCCGGGAATTTCGCCGGATGTAACTATTGATGCACTTTATGCCTTTACCGACTGCGAAGTTTCTATCTCACCTAATACCTGCGTAATTAAGGGTGACAAGCCACACTTTATGAGTGTGAACGACATCCTGACCGAAAGCGCACATTATACCAAAGACCTGCTGAAACAGGAATTGGAAATTCGCCTCAAAGAACTGATGGAGAAGATATTTTTTAGCTCATTGCTGAAAATATTTATCCAGGAGGGGATGTATAAAAACAAGGATTACGAAAACTCGGGTAACTTCGAGAACGTACTGGAGGTGTTAAACCGTTTGTTTGAACCTTTCTTCCCGCAATTTTATCGCGAGATACTACCCGAAGATTATAAAAAGCTGATTGATAAACCAATGAGCAGCATCACCCGCTTTGATGTTAAAAAAGCGGATGAGCAGATGAACACCCTCGAAAAAGAAATTAAAGAGGTAAAACATCACCTTAGGCACCTTACCGATTATACCATTGCCTGGTACGAACGCCTGAAAGAGAAATACGGTAAAGACCGTGGCCGCAAAACCGAACTGCGTACTTTTGATAGGGTAGAGGCCACACAGGTAGCCCTGGCCAACGTTAAATTATACGTAAACCGCGAAGATGGTTTCATTGGCAGCGGTTTAAAGAAAGACGAATTTGTGGGCGATTGCTCGGATATCGACGAGATCATCGTTTTTCGTGAAGATGGCCGTTGCATCATCACCAAAGTACAGGATAAGGTGTTTGTGGGTAAGGGGATTATCCACGTTGCCGTGTTTAAAAAGAACGACGAGCGTACCATCTACAACATGATCTATAAAGATGGCCAAAGCGGAGTGGGCTACATCAAACGTTTTGCTGTTGCCGGTGTAACCCGCGATAAGGAATACGACCTAACAAAAGGCACAAAAGGCTCAAAAGTACTGTACTTTACCGCCAACCCTAACGGCGAGGCTGAGGTAGTTAACATTCAGCTGAAACCACATTCTAAATTAAAGAAACTGCAATTTGATGAGGATTTTGCCGCCATCGCCATTAAGGGCCGCGGTAGCATGGGTAACATAGTTACCAAGTATCCGATCAAGAAAATTATACTAAAATCTAAAGGGATCTCTACGCTGGCTGGCCGCAAGATTTGGTTTGATGATGTATTACGCCGACTCAACGCCGATGGCCGCGGAACTTACCTTGGTGAGTTTGATGGCGACGACCGTATCCTGACTGTACAAAATAACGGTACTTACGAACTAACCAGTTTCGACCTCAACAATCACTTCCATGATAAGATGATGCTGATTGAGAAGTACAATCCTGAAAAGGTGTTCTCGGTGGTGCATTACGAAGGCAAGTCGAAAAACTACATGGTTAAACGCTTCCTGTTCGAGAATACAGCTATTGGTAAACAAACCAGTATCATCAGTGAAGAAAGTGGATCTAAGCTGGTATTACTATCGGGTGCCGCACAGACATTAGTGAAAATAGAACAGCTGAAGGGCAAAGCCTTAGTGCCCGAATTGGCTGAACTTAACCTGGCGGATTTGATTGATGTAAAAGGTATGAAAGCAATGGGTAACCGCCTGTCTGCCCACCCTATCCAAACCATCGAACTGATTGCCGAGCACGATGATGCCGAAGATGTACCAGACCCGGCACCAGATTCGGTAGAAGATACAGAACCAGATGTAATAGCCGAAGATAAGCCTGCGCCGGATGTAGCACCAGCGGTAGCTGCACCAAAGCCACAATTTGTTTCAAAGCCAGTTGTTAAGCCAACTCCGGAAGCTGCGCCAAGCCCAGCACCTGAGCCTGATAAGCCGGTTAAGAATATCGATCTGGAAATCACCAACCCGGATGATATTAAGATTGATGATAAGGGACAGAGCAGTTTGTTTTAGGATACATAAACTCTTAAATATACACGTCATTGCGAGGTACGAAGCAATCGCGAACTTTACAGAGCTGCTCTGTAGGTCGGGGATTGCTTCGTACTCGCAATGACATTCTTTATCCCGCCTGTCATGCCGAACTTGTTTCGGCACCCCACAGGACAAGTCTATAGCATGCAAATCGCAGACTTGGCAAATCGAAGAAGATCCTTCGCTAACGCTCTGGATGACAAACTAATTTGTTCTAAACTCTCCCCAAATACATCATCGTATCATACAAAAAGCGCACTTTCCCATCAACCTGATGTTCCTGGAAAATGGCTTTCAACTCTTTCAAAAAAACTTTTCCTTCGGGAGTTTCGGGTAATGGTACGTATGACGAGGATAATGACCTGCCTATTAATCCTTCTTCATCAAATACCTGCTCATTAGGGTAAGAGATAGTTTCAAATTTGCCTTGGTCGAAGAACCCTGCCAGGCGTTCGCCGTTAAGGGTTTTATCTTTTACCTCTTTATAATCGCCGCTGTATTTTAATAGTAACTGGTCGTAAGCTATAGCGAAGGCATCAGTATCGGCTTTGCGTACGTTCCAAAGTAATACCACAGCGCCGTTAGGTTTCAATATCCGCTTAAATTCGATGCGCGATTTCTCTACATCAAACCAATGGAATGCGGTTGCACTGGTAATCAGGTCAACGCTGTTGGCGGGTAAATTAGTATGCTCTGCTGTGCCGGCTACAGAAGTGAAATTCCTGTAGATTTTCAGGCTCTTTTCGGCTACGGCTTTCATCGGTTCATTGGGTTCAACGGCGTAAACCTTGTACCCTTTGCCCAATAATAGTTTAGTGAAAA
>CAHJXH010000107.1 GCA_903644075.1 Sphingobacteriaceae bacterium
GATGGGCTTTTTTATTGCTATTCATATATAGTGGCTCCCATGAGCAGATCAGAAAACACTCGCCATGATGCTACATCTGCATTTATAGCTTGATTAGTATTTTTATAATAGCCATCTATGTCTGCGGTATAATTTGCCAAAGCTTCAAAGAAATGCTCAAGTGTGTTGTTTTCCCACTGTGCTTTATTCTCTTGCAGATGTTCTATGAATTTGATAAAGGATTTTCGGTCTGTAACTTCTGATGACGACATTGTATTAGATTATCATAATAAATAGACTAATATAAACCTAATTATTAGTGGGATTACCAGCAACAGAAACATTATTAAAAGAAAGGGCGTTTTATGCCGATGTTATTCGAAGCATGGTGTGTAGGCTTCAATAATTGATTGAAGTATATTACGGATTTGACTAATTATTTCTGCTTGGCCGTACACATACAGAATTAGTATTCTGGGCAAATAGTGAGATTATTTATCCCCTTCGTCGTCCCGAACTTGTTTCGGGAACCCATTTGCTAAGTCCGCATTGTAAAGTCTGCGCCCCGTCCTGTGGGGTGCTGAAATAAATTCAGCATAACGTGGCGTATAAAACTTAGTTATTGAATTTAGCTGCGATAGTTTTTACTACTAAGAATAATGGAGCTGCCTGTGCTACGATACCTGCGATTACGATTGAAGTGTTCATGATTTTAAGATTTGATGGTTAGTAAAATGTGATGACGATTAGTTGTTGAATTTAGCTGCGATAGTTTTTACTACTAAGAACAATGGGGCTGCTTGTGCTACGATACCTGCGATTACGATTGAAGTATTCATGATTTTATTTTTTAAATGTTTTAATTAATGTTGATATATAAGTTAAGGCAACATCAGTGCCGATTGCGAAAGAATTATAAAACGGCCTTTAGTTAGCCTTAGAGGCTGTTTTTGTTAATTGGGGAATTTTCACAAAAAGAAATAATGGGGAAAAAGTTGTGGAAATGGGGAATTTGTTACTTCCACAAGTGGCGTTGTAAACGCCGGGAAGTATGCGCACGCGAAAGAGTAAGAACAAGGGAACGACACGCTATTGTTGCAATTGTCACCAACAATTACAAATTCCTTCAAAACCTTGTTCCATATTTAAAACTGCAACGGTTTAAAAACTGCCTTATGAGGTGTTGCAGATAAGCCCTCTCTATTTTTGATTTCCTGTAAATCAATCATATGAAAAAAATAGCTTTTCTCATCCTAATCATTGCGCTTGCTTCCTGCGGGCAAAAGAAAACCGAAACGCAGCGTACGGATAGTACCGCTGTAGCCACGACAGACAGCGTACAGATTACCAATACAGTAAAAGACTCCATACTGCCAGGTCCGATACCCAACACGGTAATGACAGACGAATATGTTAAACATATAGCTGCAATTGCTTATTTATGGGGTTGGCCGATGACAAACTTGCATAACCGTAAGGCCTTGTTTGAAAAAATGCCGGAAGCCGGTTACGTGGGGGGCATTGTGCCTGCTGCGCCTTCAAACCAGATCTGTATGTTAACAGATTATGTTGCTCCGGAAGAACGTGCGGTGGCTTGCCCTAACCAGGATGTGGTTTACGGTTTTGGCCTTACCGATTTTACGAAGGATGCCGTGATAGTACAGGTGCCCGATTTTGGGGATCGTTTCTGGGTTTATCAGATTTGTGATGAGCGGACAGACGGCTATGCAGCACTCGGAAAAATGTATGGCAGTAAACCGGGATTTTATTTATTAACCGGCCCAAACTGGAAGGGGAAGGTGCCGGATGGGATTCAAAAAGTATTCAGATGCAATACAGATTTAGGAGTGGTAATTCCACGTGCTTTCCAGAGTGATGACCCTGCCGATAAGGCTGCGATACAACCCGCAATTAAACAGGTATTAATGTATCCTTTAAGCCAGTTTGATGGTAAAATGAAAATAAAAGACTGGACCAAAGCCCCTAAATTCCCCGCTGACGCAAGCGCGAGTGGCGAGACAGAAACCAAGTGGGTGAAACCAGAAATTTATTTTGAAGAACTGCCAGCCATACTGAAAGAAGTACCACTAAGGCCGGGAGAAGAGGCCTTATACGGGCAAATGCAATCCATACTGGCTGCTGCAAAGAAAAATCCTCACATTATGGCCGTGATGAAACAAGCTGCGATAGACGCAGATAAAAATATGATCGACCCTTTATTTCAGTTTGTTAATGTGGGTTATACGGTAAACCATAAATGGCAAACACAGCGTAACGGGGCACAATTTGGGATAGATTACTTAACCAGGACCGCCTGTGCAAAGGCTAATATATTTGTAAACAAGCCTGTTGAAACCAGGTATTTTTACCAGGATCTGGACTCTGCCGGTACACGGTTAAGCGGTAGCAGTAAATACACCGTAACATTTGCCAAAGGCGAAACGCCGCCTGTTAAAGGGTTTTGGTCGCTTACCTTATATAACCAACATCACTTTTTTTCACCCAACCAGTTAAAGCGTTATTCTCTCGGTACAAAAAATAAAAACCTGCAATACAATGCCGATGGTTCGCTTACACTTTATGTACAAAGCGCACCGCCTGATGTTTCTAAAATAAATAACTGGCTCCCGGCACCAAAAGAACCATTTTCTTTATATGTACGGTGTTACTGGCCGGATGAACGTGTATTAAATGATAGCTGGACACCGCCTGCGGTTGTAAAGGTAAGATAGCAACAAACCTCCCATTCTGCTGAATTTGCTGACAATGTGAAACCAAATGTGGACAAAATTTATATCATGAAAATCAAAAACGTTATAGTATTATTTACTGTGCTCCTTGGCATTACAACTATGGCAGGTTGTAACAGCGGCTCAAAAACCAGTACCGAAGTAAAAGATTCTACCTCGGTAACATCTGCAACCATTGTACAGGATAGCGCATTTAAGCCGGCCAACATCCATGAGCAAATGGTTTACAGTCGTGCTATCGAAGCCGTAAACTGGGGTATGCCGGCTGTTAATTCCGAATTAATGCACCAAAGCTTCGCGCAATCGCAGGGCGACTATAATCAGTTGCTGTATTGGTCGGGGATGATCAACTCAAAAAATCAAACCCTTACGCCAAATCCTGATGTTATTTATTTTAACCCCTTGTACGATACCCGCAAGGGGCCTGTTGTTTTAGAAATACCGGCTGCCGAAGGCGTATCATCAATAACCGGCAGCGTTGACGATGGCTGGCAAACAGCTATTGAAGATGTAGGCCCCGCTGGTGTTGATAAGGGCAAGGGCGGTAAATATCTGATACTGCCGCCGGGGTATAAGGGCACGGTGCCTGCGGGTTATATCCCAATGCCTTCTGCTGTTTACACAGGTTACGCCATCTTGCGGTCGAACCTTACAGATGGCAGCGCTAAAGATATTGAGCGTGCTGTTAATTATGGCAAAAAAGTAAAGATATATCCGTACGCCCAGGCTGCTAACCCGCCTCAAACCGTATTTGTAGACATGCTGCAAAAAGATTTCAGCAATACCATCCCCTATAACCTGCACTTTTTTGAAAGTCTTAATGATTTTGTGCAGCGCGAACCATGGCTTGTGCGCGATATGGCCATGGTAGATCCGTTAAAAACAATTGGCATTGACAGGGGAAAGCCCTTTAACCCCGATGCCCGTACCAAAGAAATACTTACAGCAGCTATAAAGGATGCACACACCTGGATAGACCAAAAATATCAAACCGTATTTAACCCTCCTTTTTACGAAGGTACGTCATGGGCATTACCTGCTTTCCCGGATTTCGCAAAGGCATTGATGTCCAATTATACAGTTGCTGATAGTTACCCGATTGATGCCCGTGCATCCGCCTATTCAATTGCATATTTCAGCGCTAAACACTTGGGTGCCGGTCAATATTACCTCATGACGATTAAAGACAGTAATGGCAAACAGTTTGAGGGTTCTAAACTATACAAACTACACCTGCCAGCCAACGTGCCGGTTAAACTCTATTGGTCGGCTACGATATATGACCGCGAAACGCATGCGCTGATCAAAGGCATGCCTTATTTCAGCAGGGCATCTACCACGCCAGGACTTCAGAAAAACAGCGATGGCTCAGTCGATGTGTATTTCGGCGGCAAAGCGCCTGAGGGCAAACAAGCCAATTGGGTACCAACCAATCCACAACGCGGCTTCGAAATACTGGCCCGTTTCTATGGCCCTGAGAAAGGATTTTTTGATAAAACCTGGAAAATGGGTAATGTAGAAGAAGTGAAGTAAGCGAAACAAGGCGAAAAACGGGAGAAGCAACAACGCATAAAACGGCCTGTCATGCCACTCGAAGCATGGTGGGCAGGCCCTGCGCGCCACACTTCGAGTACCTAAGTGCGACATCCCTTCTTTTTCACTTGCAAAATCAACCAAGGCAAATATTTCTCTTTTAAAAGCCTGTCAAATTTTGACGGGCTTTTGTTTTGGTGGAGTAGATTAAAATATCCGTAAAAAATAACCTAAACATTCCACTTAAATTACTGTTTCTCTAATTGTTATCTAAAACCATAGTCATCTAAACGCCCCGCTTTCTACTTTTTTTAACCGTTAGGTTTTTTACTTAAACGAAACATTGCTATGAAAAAAATTTCTACATTTTTATTTCTTGCGCTATTTATGTGTTGGGGATTAAGTATCCATGCCCAAAACACTACAATAAAAGGCAAGGTAACAGACGCCACCAATGGCGAGGCGCTTATTGGCGTAACAGTAAGCATTAAAGGCACAACAAGTGGTACACAAACAGATGTTAACGGCGCATTCTCTATAAATGCGCCAGCCACGGCAACGCTGGTTTTTAGTTATATCGGGTATGCTTCGCAAGAGGCTCCTGCCGGTAATGGCCAGGCACCGCTGGAAATTAAATTAGGTGCACAAGCGCGCGAATTGCAGCAAGTGGTTGTGGTTGGTTATGGCGTGCAGCGCAAACGCGATGTTACCGGGTCAATCGGTAATGTAAGTGGCTCTACCATAACGCGGCAGGTAGCAAACACCCCAACGCAGGCTTTGCAAGGCCAGGTTGCCGGTGTGCAGGTTATCTCATCGGGCCAGCCAAACTCAACACCGCAATTACGTATCCGTGGTACGGGTTCGTTGTTAGCTGGTGTTAACCCGCTTTACGTGGTAGATGGGGTTTTAACCAGCGATATCCGTAACATCAATAACAATGATATTGTAAGTGTAGATGTGCTGAAAGATGGTTCGGCCGCTATTTATGGTGTGCGTGGAGCTAATGGTGTGGTTATTATCACTACTAAAAAAGGTAAAAAAGGGCCGCCTGTTATTAGTTACGATGCTAATCTGGGTTTGCAGGAGGCAGCCAAAACAATCCAGATGGCCAACAGGCAGCAATACACAGCCTACCAAACAGATGTTAATGCGGGTTCGCTCTCTGCAGATAAATCACCTTTAACTTACCCAGGCAGTACTAACTGGTACGATGCCGTATTGCGCAAAAGTTTCGAGATGGATCATAATATATCTGTATCGGGCGGTGGCGATAACAATACTTATTTTCTGAGTGCAAGCTATTTGGACGACGACGGTATTGTAAAAACAAATGGCTACAAACGTTTTACCTTACGGGCTAATAATGAGGTTCAGTTAACCAAAAAATTAAAATTCAGCGAGCAGTTATCCCTAACCCGTTCGGTCGAAAACCCTATAGATGCGGTGAGCATCTTTAGCAATGTATACCGGGCTGCACCACTGGTAATCCCGCAGGATGATAATGGTTTATATGGTAATACTTCGGCCTGGGGTAACGTGGGTAATCCTTTATTACAACTTAATAAAATAAACAACTTTACCAGTACCAACAGGGTGCAGGGCAATGTGGCTTTAGATTACGATATTATCCCCGAACTGCGTTTCCATACCGCGTTTAACGTAGATGGCAACTGGGATAACCAACGCAATTACCTTACCCAGTTTGCAGCCGATGGCAGTACCTTTACTACAGGCGGTGGTAACCAGTATCAGAATAATAGTTCGTTATTCATTCAGCAGGATAACCTTTACAATTTTAACTGGGATAACACCTTAACTTATGACAAGCGATTTGATAAGCACCACGTTACCGGTTTGGTAGGTTATACCAGTGAGAAAAACAGGTTTAGCTTTATTAATGCTACACGCTTAAACGTGCCGAATAATTCCGATCAATGGTACCTCGATCTGGGCGACCCAAGTTTAGCAACATCTATTAGTAATAATGGTGATAAATATA
This sequence comes from Sphingobacteriaceae bacterium, assembly GCA_903644075.1. Classification (GTDB taxonomy): domain Bacteria; phylum Bacteroidota; class Bacteroidia; order Sphingobacteriales; family Sphingobacteriaceae; genus Mucilaginibacter. The sequence goes on from CAHJXH010000107.1 coordinate 6,262, forward strand.
CCCGCCAATCGGTACTGGCCCGTGTTAATTATGATTATGCAGGCAAGTATCTGATCACCGGCTCGTTCCGACGGGATGGCAGCTCCAAGTTTGCGCAAAAATGGGGCAACTTCTATACCGTAGGTGGTGGCTGGGTAATATCCGAAGAGGATTTTATGAAAGATCAGAAGATCTTCAATTACCTGAAACTTAGAGCCAGTTACGGTCAGCTGGGTAACGATAATATTGCATCCAGCTTATACATTGTAACAGGTACGCCAAACCTGCCTTATTATTTTAACGGCCAATTGGTAGAGGGTAACGCTATTCAGCAAATTAAAGACCCCAACTTAAAATGGGAAACTACCAACCAACTGGATATTGGTTTCGAGTATGCCTTTCTGAATAACCGCTTAACAGGTGAAGCCGACTATTATAAAAAGAAAGTTAATGATGCGTTGATCAATGTCAGCATCCCGGCTATCCTGGGTTCCAGTTCGCTTACTTATACTACTAATGCGGCATCTTTCCAAAACCAGGGTTTTGAATTTGCGTTGAAATGGGCCGATAAAATTGGTACCAAGTTCTCTTACTATGCCAGCGCCAACATCAACATTAATCATAATAAATTAATTGGCTTAAATGGTGGGCAATACCTGCCGGGTGGTGGTATCAACGGCCAGTACGTTACCCGTACGGATAATGGCCAGCCTATTGCCAGTTACTATGTATTGAATGCCATTGGCGTTTTCCAGAACCAGGCCGAGGTTAACGCAGCACCAGCAAACTCATTGGGCGAGGCCAATCACGTGGGTGGTTTAAGGTATGCCGATACCAATGGCGATGGTAAAATTGATGCTAACGACCGTATTTACGCAGGCTCTTATCAACCTAAATATTACGGCGGTTTTAACCTGGGCGTTAAGTACAGCGCCTTTGATCTCAGTACCGATTTTTACTATAACTGGGGAAACAAGATCTATAACGGTAACAAAAATGCCAAGGGCGATTTGCGCGATAACATCGATGCCGATTTTGCCGACAACCGTTTTACAACAGCTAACCCATCAACATCAGTGCCTAACGTAATTACCTCTAATACGCCGCCGTCAACATACTTTATCGAGTCGGGCGCATTTTTAAGGTTAAACAATTTAACATTAGGCTACACGCTACCGGCTGATGTATTAAAACGGATTGCGATCAGCAAATTAAGGGTGTTCCTTACTGCGCAAAACTTGCTCACCATTACAGGTTACAGCGGTATATCGCCAGAGCTTACACCGCCAAATACCAACGTAACTGCGGTAAATGCAGCCACAGTGGGTGGTGTTGCTGCCTCATCGGCCAGTATCCTTACATCCGGTATCGACCAGGCGGTTTACCCGGTTGTGCGCACATTTTCATTTGGTGTTAATGTTACATTCTAATCAGGAAGTATATGAAAAAGATATTCAACATAAAGTTTATGGCATTGGTTGCAGTGTTTACTGTAATGATAATTGCTGTTAATGCCTGTAAAAATTACCTTGATGTGCCGCCCCAGGGGCAGATAACGGCGCAACAGATCATCAAAGATCCGGTTCAGGCCGCTAACCTGGTAACAGGTATTTATAACGTGTTTTATGTAGGCGGCTTCGACCCCGATATTGAAAGCCTGCAGTATGTGTTTATGACCGATGTGGCTTCTGACGATGCCGACAAAGGCAGTTCACCAACAGATGATGGGGATGCCATTCAAATTGATAATTTAACAACAACACCCTCTAACGGAACCATTAACCTGGTTTGGACCGGCTACTACCAGGGTATAGGCCGCGCCAACCAGGCGATTGGTGTTTTGCAAAATGCCCAGTTTGATGCCACAACTAAAAATAAGCTAATAGGCGAGGCCCGTTTTCTGCGAGCCTGGTTTTACTTTAACATGGTGCGGTTTTTTGGTGGTGTGCCATTATTAGACCATGTGCCTACCGCTGCTGAATCCAACCAAGACCAATACCAAACCCGTGCCTCGGCTGATGATATCTATAAATTGATTATCGGCGATCTTGATTTTGCCGTAGCCAATCTACCCGAAAAAGGTTCAACCGACGTTGGCCGGGCCACCAAAGGCGCTGCTGAAGCATTGGAAGCCAAGGTTTATTTGTACCAGAAGAATTATCAAAAAGCCTACGATCTGTCTGAAGCCGTAATCACCGGTGGCAAGTATAGCCTGGTGAAAGACTACTCACTGATATGGCGAGAAAACGCTGTAAACGGCGATGGCGGTATCAATAACGCTGAATCCATCTTCGAAATTCAGGCTGGTATTAATCAGGATTGCTCATCAGGGGTAAACCTGTATGTGGTTTCGCAGGGGCCGAGGGCTGGAGGTAAGTTTGGCTGGTCGGATCTGGGATTTGGGTTCAATAACCCATCACAAAGCCTTGTAAACGATTACGAAGCTACCGATGCACGTAAAAACGGAACGATTATCTTCATCAAACCTACCGGTACTGTACTGTTCGATGGCTTCCGTATTCCGGGGCAAGATTCGGTGCAGAACTCAACCTATAGCTACAAAGCTTATCATAGCCGTACCGCAGAAAGAAATTGCGGTGGCAATACAGATCACCTGCCTAAACAGTTGCGTTTATTGCGTTATGGTGAAGTATTGCTGATCAACGCAGAAGCTGCGTTCCAGTTGGGTAAAACCGGCGACGCCACAACCGACCTTGCCGCATTGCGTACCCGTGCCGGTTTAGTGGCCACTCCTCCTACAGGGATTAACCTGTCTTCTATCTGGCACGAGCACCGGATGGAAATGGCCGAAGAGCACGATCGCTTCTTCGACCTGGTTCGCCAGGATGGGGTGCAACCCGGCCGGGCCGCCGCTGCTTTTGCTGCCGATGGTGGTAAAGTTTGGAAAGCTACCAACGCACTGTTCCCGATTCCGCAGCAACAAATTGACCTGAGCGGCGGGCGCTTAAAACAGAACCCCGGCTATTAATTTATTGCATTTATTAGCATTTAATCATCGCTTATATATTACTTGTTTAAGGTATATAAGCGATGATCATTTTTGTCGAAAATGAAGAAAATACTCACAATCCTTGCTTTGCTTTGCGCCGGTTTCTATGCAAACGCGCAGAAGAAAAATAGTGCCCCAACCGGTGGTATCAAACCGGTAGGCATCATCAAAAATTTATCAGACAGCGCACTGCTCGATGTGGTGCAGCGGCAAACTTTTAGGTACTTCTGGGACTTTGGCCACCCGGTGAGCGGGCTGGCCCGCGAGCGTAGCAATGTAGCTTATGAGTATGGCGATGAAGTGGTAACCACCGGTGGCTCGGGCTTCGGTATTATGGCCATGCTGGTTGCTGATAAACGCAAATGGATTACCCACGACCAAGCCGTTGACCGCATGACTAAGATCGTTGAGTTTCTCTACAAAGCTGATTCGTACCACGGAGTTTTCCCGCATTGGATGGATGGTAAAACCGGAAAAACTATCCGCTTTAGCCGCAAGGATGACGGTGCCGATCTGGTAGAAACATCCTTCCTGTTCCAGGGGCTGCTATGCGCCCGTCAGTATTTCAATGCTAATAATGATCAGGAGCGCCACATCCGCGATGTAATTAACTGGATGTGGGGCGAGGTAGAATGGAACTGGTTTACCCGCGATGGCAGGGATGTGCTGTACTGGCACTGGTCGCCCAATAATGGCTGGGCTATGAATTTTCCCTTGCGGGGGTTTAATGAGTGCCTCATTACTTATGTGCTGGCAGCATCGGGCGAACGTTACCCGGTTACAGCCGACGTTTATCACCGGGGCTGGGCGCAAAGCGATTTCTTTAAAAATGGTAAAACGTTTTACGGGCATGTATTGCCGCTGGGATTTGATTACGGCGGTCCGTTGTTTTATACCCATTACTCATTTATGGGGCTGAACCCAAAAGGATTAAAAGACCGCTATGCCGATTACTGGGAGCAAAACCTCAACCATACCCTCATCAACCATGATTACTGTGTAAATAATCCAAAAAAATTTAAAGGCTATGGCCCATATTGCTGGGGACTCACGGCCAGTGATAATCATGAGGGCTACAATGCGCATTCGCCAACTAATGACCTGGGAGTGATTACGCCAACCGCCGCCTTATCAGCATTCCCTTACACGCCCGAATATTCGATGAAAGCCCTGCGCCATTTTTACTATGACCTGGGTGACAAGATCTGGGGCGAATATGGTTTTACCGATGCTTTTAACGAGAGTAAAAATTGGTATGCAAAATCGTATCTTGCCATTGACCAGGGGCCGATTGTGGTGATGATTGAGAACTACCGCAGCGGCCTGATCTGGAACTTGTTTATGAGCTGCCCCGAAGTACAGCAGGGTTTAAAGAAACTCGACTTCCAAAGCAGCACTTACCATATCAACCAATAAACGACCTTCAAAATTAAAAACATGTATTACAGAAAAATCAGCTGTGCAGTTGTTGCCGCGGCGATTACTATGAGTGGCTTTGCCCAGCCTAAAAAAGCCGCTCTGCAAAGCAAAATGGATCAGTTTGTGAGCAACCTGATAGGGAAAATGACTTTGGATGAAAAGATCGGACAGCTTACCCAATACACCAGCGATATGGCCTTAACCGGGCCAAGCATTCGCGCAGGTTATAAAGATGATATTCAGAAAGGGAATGTAGGTTCGATATTTAATGCTTATACGCCAGCCTATACCCGCCAGTTGCAGGAAATGGCAGTGAAAAATACCCGTTTGCATATTCCATTGATTTTTGGTTATGATGTGATCCATGGGCATAAAACGATATTCCCTATTCCGCTGGGCGAAAGCTCGAGCTGGGATTTGGCCGCAATGGAAAAGAGCGCACACATAGCCGCGGCAGAAGCATCGGCAGATGGTTTGCACTGGACATTCGCCCCAATGGTTGATATAGCCCGCGACCCACGCTGGGGCCGTGTTGCCGAAGGTGCAGGCGAAGACGTTTGGCTGGGCAGCCAGATTGCTAAAGCCCGTGTAAAAGGTTTCCAGGGTACCAGCTTTGATGGTACTACCGTTATGGCCTGCACTAAACACTATGCAGGCTACGGCTTTGTACAAGGCGGCCGCGATTATAATGTGGTTGATGTAAGTAACCGAACCTTATGGGAAACCATCTTGCCGCCGTTTAAAGCCACTGTTGATGCGGGCGTGGGTAGTTTCATGACCTCGTTCAATGAAATTGCGGGTGTACCCTCAACCGCCAATAAATGGCTGGTTGATGACGTGCTGAAGAAACAATGGAACTACAAAGGCTTCGTGGTAACCGATTATACTGCCATTAACGAAATGGTGAACCACGGCAATGTAGCCAACGAAAAAGAAGCCGGTGAAGCTGCCATTAACGCAGGGATTGATATGGATATGCAGGGTGCTGTATTTGTCAAATATTTAAAACAGTCGGTAAATGAAGGCAAAGTAAAAGTGCAGACCATTAACGATGCTGTACGCAGGGTACTGGAAGCTAAATACAAACTGGGCTTATTTGCCGACCCATACAAATATTGCAATGAAGAGCGTGCGAAGACCGAAATTATGAGCGCAGCCAACCTGAATGATGCACGTGATATCGCCCGTAAATCATTCGTATTGCTGAAGAATTATCAGCAGGTATTGCCGCTTAAAAAATCGGGTTCAATCGCTTTGATCGGTCCGTTGGGTGATGATAAGCGTGATATGATCGGTAACTGGTCTGGCGCGGGCGACTGGCATAAAGCTGTCGGCCTGTTGGAAGGTATGAAAGCAGTAGCCGGCCCGGGTGTAGAAATTAATTATGCTAAGGGAGCCAATATATCTGACAATAAATCTATCGTAGACCAGATGAACAGCCAGGGCGGCGAATTGGTTACTGATGATCCGGATGCATTATTAAAGCAAGCAATGGACGTAGCCCGCAAAGCCGACGTTATTGTAATGGCTGTAGGTGAATCGCAAGGGATGACAGGAGAAGCAACCAGCCGATCTGATATCAGCATCCCCGAAAGTCAGCAACGCTTAATGCGCGAGATTTACACTTTGGGTAAACCAGTAGTGTTGGTGCTGATGAATGGCCGTCCGCTTACCTTAACCTGGGAGGATGCGCATTTTCCGGCCATTTTAGAAACCTGGTTTGCAGGTACTGAAGCCGGTAATGCTATTGCCGATGTATTGTTCGGTAACTATAACCCTGCCGGTAAATTAACCATCAGCTTTCCGCGCAGTGTGGGGCAGATCCCGGTTTATTATGATATGAAGAAAACCGGTCGCCCGGCTGATCCTAATAATAAATACTCATCTAAATACCTGGATATCGCTAATGATCCATTGTATCCTTTCGGTTACGGTTTAAGTTATACCACCTTTACGTATACGCAGCCGGTGTTGGATAAAAAGACCATTAAGGCAACTGATAAACTCAATGTAAGTGTAACCGTTACCAATAACGGTAATTACGATGGCGAAGAAGTAGTGCAGCTTTATATCCGCGATGTGGTTGGTTCTGTAACCCGCCCAATGAAACAATTGCGTAACTTCCAGAAAGTATTTTTGCACAAAGGCGAATCAAAAGAGATCAAGTTTACGTTAACTAACGACGACCTGAAGTTCTACGATGCCAACATGAAATACACCAGCGAACCTGGCGATTTTAAGGTGTTTATAGGTACTAACTCTCGCGATACACAAGAAGCAGACTTTAAACTTGCCCTATGATAATTGTAAAAAAATATTTTTTAGTAGTAATGCTGGGCTTAGGCCTGGCATTACCTGCTTTTAGCCAGGCGCAAAGCACCGGTAAATTTGAAAAAGGTTTGTATGCCGAAAAAAAGGATACGCTGCCTTACCAAATCTTAATGCCCGAGAATTTCGATCCGCAGAAAAAATATCCCCTGGTTATTGTGCTGCATGGAGCTGGCGAGCGTGGCAATGATAACCAAGCACAGATGAAATATGGGACTGGTTTATTTTTGAATGCCACATCAAGAGAAAAATATCCAGCCATAGTAATCTACCCGCAATGTCCGGCAGATAACTATTGGTCTAACGTGAAAATTACAACCGATTCTATAAGCCACAAGAGAAATTTCGCATTTCAGGAAAGTGGGGCGCCAACCAAATCTATGGCTGCGTTAATGGGTTTAGTAGATAATTTTCTGGATAAACCTTACGTAAACAAACACCAGGTTTATATTGGTGGCTTATCAATGGGCGGTATGGGTACGTTCGAGATCATCCGTCGTGAACCAAAAGTATTTGCTGCAGCTTTTGCCATTTGTGGTGGCGATAATACCAACAATGCAAAGATCTACGCCAAAAAAGTGCCGTTATGGATTTTCCATGGTGGTAAGGATGATACCGTATCGCCCGATCATTCTATCGTAATGGTTGAAGCTATTAAAGCAGCCGGCGGTGATCCAAAGTTTACGCTATATCCAAACGATGGGCACAATAGCTGGGACGATGCCTTTGCAGAACCGGATTTATTGCCGTGGTTGTTTGGGCATGTGAAGTAAGGGGGAGAGAATATCTAAGTTGTCATCCAGAACGCAGTGAAGGATCTTCTTCGCCCTGTAAAGTCTGCTCGAATATCGAAGAAGATTCTTCACTGCGTTCTGGATGACAAAGCAGCTCTGCTGTCGCAAGTTTAGCGCAGCGTAACTTGTGACTCGCCTGTTGTAAGCTTTCAGCTTACGTAAGGTGAAACCTTACAGCAGTATTACCACAAGTTAGAAACTTGCGGTAGCGAATGTCGTTCCTCCTCGCAATGACAAATTTTTAATTATTTCACCCATTCCCCCACAATCTTCGCCGATAACAACGCCAATGGAATCCCACCGCCGGGATGCACGCTCCCTCCACAGAAATATAAATTCTTAATTTTTGCAGATCGGTTAGCGTGCCTCAAAAAAGCTGCGAACTGTGTGTTAGAGCTATTACCATACAGCGAACCTTGGTAAGATGATGTTTTATTCTCGATACTTCGCGGGTCGAGGATGCTTTCTGAAGTGATCAGTTGCTTCACATCTTCGCCCAAAATGCGGAAAAGTTTTTTGCGGATATTATCCCGCGCTTTATCAATCAATTGATCCCAATCCTGGCCGGTATTGTTTGGTACGTTGATCATCACAAACCAATTCTCATGTCCGCTAGGGGCATCGTCAGGTTTATATTTGGAGCTGATGTTAAGGTAAATGGTGGGGTCATCGCTAATGTCTTTATCCTGCCAGATGTGTTTAAACTCGGCTTCGTAATCTGCACTGAAAAATATGTTGTGCAGATCGAGCTGTTTAAACTGCTTTTTAATTCCCCAGTAAAATATCAATGCCGAACTGCTGCGCTCCTGCTGTAAAATTTTATTGGGTTTAAGGTCAGGATATTTGCCCAGTAATTTCTGATAGGTAAACCATACATCCATATTAGAAACCACAATATCAGCTGGTAGCATGGCATCTTTTATCCTTATTCCTATCGTCTTTTTCTCTTCTATGACTATTTCCTCAACGGACGAATTATAGTGAAATTTCACGCCAACTGATTCTGCTAATTTCACCAGGCTATCGGTTATTGCCTGCATGCCACCTTTAGGAAACCACGCACCATAATGCTGCTCCAGATGAGGGATTACATTTAATGTAGCGGGCGCCTGGTAAGGGTTTGAACCATTATAGGTAGCGTATCTGTCGAAATATTGCACCATACGGCTATCCTTAAAAAGGCTCTGATTTGCTTTATGCATGGTGCGCATGGCATCAATTTGCAGGAGCCTTAAGATAGACCTCAGGGTATCAAAACGCAGATAAGTTTTTATTCGATGCAGCGACCGTTCTAAAAAAACATGATTAGTGATCTGATAAATTCTTTTGCTATAGGCGGCGAATTTTTGCATCGCCTCAGCGGGTTCACCTGTTTTAGCGGCTATCTCTTCTGCCAGTTTTTGCTCGTCGGTGTAGGCTGTAAGTTTGGTGCCATCCTCGTAAAAGTATTGGCAAACCACATCCAGCTTTTGGTAATTAAAATAATCGCGCGGGTTTTTACCGGCAAGCTTAAACAGATCATCGATATACTGCGGCATGGTAAGCAGGCTGGGCCCGGCATCAAAACGAAAATTATCTTTATTTACTTCGGCCAGTTTACCGCCGGGAGTGGCGTTAGCCTCAAAAACCTGTAC
>CAHJXH010000108.1 GCA_903644075.1 Sphingobacteriaceae bacterium
CTATAAATCAATAATTATTACTCCCCAACCGTCAACACAATCTTCCCTCTCGTATGTCCTTCTTCGCTCAATTTATGCGCCTGGATAATATCTTTCAGCGGTAACACTTTGGCAATGATGGTTTTTACTTTACCGGCATCAACCAATTCCCCAATTTGTTTTAAGTCATTGGGGACAGATTGCGCCATGTAGGCAACACCTTCAATGTTTTTAGGTTTAAGAGCTTCTTTGTCCTTAATACCAACGGTGCTTACCAGTATACCGCCTTGTTTCAGTACCTCGATAGATTTGAGCTGGGTATCGCCGCCGCGGGTATCGAATACTACGTCGATGTCTTTCAGTTTTTCTTCAAACTTTTCTTTCTTGTAGTCAATCACCTCGTCGGCTCCAAGCTCTTTTAAGAAGTCGATGTTATCGCCAGATGCGGTGCCGATCACGTAAGCTCCTTTCCATTTGGCAAACTGCACGGCAAAGGTACCCACACCGCCCGATGCGCCGTGGATCAGGATCTTTTGCCCGGCTTGTAGTTTGCCATGGTCAAAAATGCCCTGCCATGCGGTTAAGCTTGCCAGCGGAATTGCGGCTGCGGTAGTATGATCAACCGACTTTGGTTTAAAATAAATCTCATCGGCCTTAACGGCCACATATTCGGCATAAGTACCGTTACGTTTTAAATCGGGGCGGGCGTAAACTTCGTCGCCAACTTTATAATCGTGTACATCGCTGCCCACTTTTGTAATCACTCCCGAAACATCCCAGCCCAAAATTGCCGGGAATTTCAAATCGCCATGTTCGCCTTTGCGTACTTTCCAGTCTACCGGGTTTACGCTGGTAGCTATTACTTTTATTAAAACATCATCCGGGTTAATGCTTGGTTCGGGGGCATCCTCGTATTTTAACTCTTCGGGACCGCCAAATTTGTAGATCAAAACAGCTTTCATAGGTAGTAGTATTTAAATTATTCAGGCCAAATACTGCAAAAACCTATCCAATAAAAAAAAGATTAAAGTGACCGGATGCCATCAAGCCCACTCTAAACCTCCCCCGGTTTGAGGATACTTTGCCTTAAGATGTTTATTTTTTTAAGTCCTCCCTCCCGGGGAGGATTTAGGTGGGGGCTAAAAAACACGATACCATCCGCTTTCCACGTCAGGGTCGTTACGTCTTTGTTTGTCCTATATAAAGTGGTGCTGCTTGTCTGTGTACTGTAAACATCACCATAATGTCAGGTTTAATATATGATAATATTTTTTGGTAACTATCTTTGCAATCTTTCATCAAAGCAATATCGTTTATACAGATAAACTTTTTATATCAACAGTTTAGTGTAAAAAAACGCTGTTTCGTTAATTAATGATATTAGCATTATTGATAAATAATTAATAATAAGTATGTTGTCTTAATGGCATGATCTTGGTCTGCTTCGTGGCGTTACTAATTGGTAAAGGTTAGAATTAGGGAGAGATAGTAGCAATTAAGAAACCGGGTATCATTAAGCTCTAATTCTATGCATAAAAATATACCAACACACTCAAAAAAAACTCCGTTTATATTTAGCCGGATCATTTTTCTTTTAATGGCAGTGCTTTTCGTGCTTCCCTTAAAAATGTACGCGCAAGCTGCCGCAACACCCGCAGCTGCCACAACTCAAACCGTAATAAAAGGTGTAATTACAGACGCTAAGACTAAGGAAACGCTGCCTGCTGTTACTGTAACTTTTGTGGGCACAACCATAGGTGTAAGTGCCGATAATAACGGTAACTATACCCTAAAAGGCACTGGGCCATATACACAGGTCAAGTTTTCGTTCATTGGCTATAAGTCGGTTTATGTAAACGTTACCCCGGGCCAGGAACTGGTGAAGAACGTTGTAATGGGCGAGGATACCCACCTGCTTAACGAGGTGGTCATTAAATCGGGCAAAAAAGTTCGGTACCGAAATAAGGACAACCCGGCTGTTGAGCTGATCCGCAAGGTTATTGAGCATAAAAAACAAAACAGGCTGGAGAGCTATGATTATGCCGAGTATCATCAGTACGAAAAAATGATATTTGCGCTGAGTAACCTGAGCGACAAGTTTAGGGACAAAAAGATGTTTAAGAACTACCAGTTCTTGTTCCGCGAGCAGGACTCGACCCAAATTGGTGGTAAAACGCTGTTGCCTTTGTACATGGAAGAAAAGCTTTCGCATAACTTTTTCCGCAAGCAGCCTTATACCAAAAAGCAATTTATTGAGGCCAACAAACAGGTTAAGTACGATGAAAGCTTTGTAGATAACCAGGGCCTAACCGCTTACTTTAACCGCATGTACCAGGATATTGATATTTATGATAACAATGTCTCACTGCTGGGTAACCAACTGCTAAGCCCAATTGCCGATGCCGCGCCATCGGTTTACAAATTCTTTATTACAGATACGCTGAAGGATGTAAGCCCTAATTTAATTGAGTTAAGCTTTACGCCGCGCAGTACTACCGATCTATTGTTCGAAGGTAAGATCTACATTACCATGGATGGCAATTATGCGGTTGAACGCGCTGCCCTGTCTGTAAATAAAAACATCAACCTTAACTTTGTAAGGCAAATGCAGGCTGTACTTGCATTTGATAAAAACACAGATGGCCGCTACCATTTAAGCCAGAGCGATTTGAAGATAGACTTCGGCCTGAGCAAAAATAAAGGCGGCGGTATTTTAGGCGAACGTGTGGTAATGCTAAGCGATTTTGCCACCAACATACCGCGCCCTGCCAAAACCTACGAAGGCCCGGCAGAGCAATTAGCACCCAATGCTGCCGATAAAGGTGATGAATACTGGAATAAAAACCGCCCGGATACGCTAAAGGCTTCTGAAGCGAGTATCTATAAGGATATTGATAGTTTGCAAACCATCCCATCCTTTAAGCGCACCATGGATATTGTGACGCTTGTATTGGCTGGTTATAAAAACTACGGCCCGTTTGAGGTTGGCCCGGTAAATACGTTCTATAATTTTAACCCGATAGAAGGTTTCCGTTTGAGGCTAGGTGGGCGTACTACTACCACTTTGAGCAAGCGTTATTACTTTGAAACTTACGGTGCTTACGGTTTTAAAGACGAGAAGTTTAAATACTTTTTAAGCGGTACATATTCGCTTAATGATAAGTCGATTTACTCATTCCCGCAAAGTTATCTCCGCGCCAGCTACCAGAAAGATACCCAGATACCCGGACAGGAGCTGCAGTTTGTACAGGAAGATAACTTTTTGCTTTCCTTCAAACGTGGCTATAACGACATCTTAACTTATAACAATATTTTAAGGTTAGATTATGTGCACGAGTTTTTAAACCATTTCTCGTACAAATTTGAGTTAAAGAATTGGAAACAAAACCCGGCAGGCCCTGATGTAGGCGGAGCCTTATATTATCAAAATACGGTGAATGGCTTGCCTAATACGGTTAATTATGTAACCACTACAGAGTTATCAACCGAATTGCGATACGCCCCAAATGAGAAGTTTTACCAGGGGAAATTGTACAGGACACCTATTCCTGATAAGTATCCGATTTTCACACTTCGTTACCAACAAGGCTTAAAAGTGCTTGGAGGCGATTATCATTACGAAAACGTTACGGCTAACATTAGCAAGCGTTTTTACTTATCGCAGTTAGGTTTTGCCGATGTAAGTACCGAGGGAGGTTACGTATTCGGCCAGTTGCCTTTCCCGCTGTTGGATATTCACCATGCCAACCAGAGCTATGCTTTGCAGCTGCAATCGTATAACTTAATGAACTTCCTCGAGTTTGTGAGCGATCATTACGCGGCCATCAACATAGATCAAAACTTTAACGGGTACTTCTTCAACAAAATACCTTTGCTCAAGAAGTTGAAATGGCGTGAAGTGGTATCGTACAAAGTGCTTTGGGGCGGTTTAAGGGCCGAGAATAACCCGGCAAATAACCCATCGCTGTTGCAATTCCCGGAAAGAAACGGCCATCCGTTTGTTTATACGTTAAACAACGGGCCATACCAGGAGGGGAGTATCGGTATTGCCAACATATTTAAAATACTGCGAATTGACTATGTAGAGCGCTTTAGCTACCTCGATCACCCGGATACTTCTAAACACGGTATCAGGTTCTTTGTGGTATTGCAGTTCTAATTATAACACATGCAAATTATCGAAAGCCGTCCTGATTAATATTGGAACGGCTTTTTTTATGGATACAGATCTGTTATAGATAAATTAATATAATCTGCATCTGTTTTATTCGGGGGTTTAATATTTACTTTGTTAACAAGGTTTATAATATGGCAAATACAATAGTTAGCGAACAGGACATCCAAAAATTCAGGGCCGAAACTGCGGGTACGGCGCAAAAAATTCACTTCAACAATGCAGGCTCATCCCTGCCACCCGATGTTGTGGTTGATACCGTGATTAACTATTTAAAGGAAGAAGCCGTAAGTGGCGGCTACGAAACCGAGTTTAAATACAAGGACGAATTAGAAAACACTTATGGACTGATTGCCCGGTTAATTAATGCAAAGCCCAATGAAATTGCCATTGTAGAAAACGCCAGCACCGCCTGGAGTTCGGCTTTCTACGCAATAGACTTTAAAGCCGGCGATGAAGTGATCACCTCCGAAATGGAATATGTAACCAACCTCATCGCCTTTGCCAACGCAGAAAAAAGATCGGGCATCAGCATTAAAGTAATTCCAAATGATCCACAAGGCAATTTCCCCCTGACTGATTTAGAAAAAGCCATTACGCCCCAAACTAAGTTGATTGCTGTAACACAAATTCCATCTACCGCCGGCGGCATGATCCCGATTGTAGAAATTGGTAAAATAGCCCGCAAGCATAACATTTTGTATCTGGTTGATGCCTGCCAATCAGCCGGACAGCTACCTTTGGACGTAGCCGAAATTGGCTGCGATATGCTCTCGGTAACCGGCCGTAAATATTTGCGCGCACCAAGAGGTACCGGCTTTTTATATGTGCGAAAAGAAATTCAAAGTCAGCTACGTCCCATTTTTATGGATGGATACACAGCTGATCTGCTAAACCAGCACGAATTTAAGATACGGGACGATGCCCGCCGTTTCGAGCTTTATGAAAATAATCGCGCCTTAGTTTTAGGCTTGGGCAAAGCCGTGGAATATGCCTTAAATATCGGCGTAGATAAAATATGGGAACGCATCCAATTCCTGGCTAACCTACTACGCCAGCAGTTAAAAGCTATTGAAGGCATCACCATTCACGATTTTGGAGCTGAACAATGCGGTATTGTAACCTTCTCTGTAAATGGAGTAGACAGTACCCTGGTAAAATCAAAACTGGCCGAAAAGAATATCAACGTATCTGTAGGTAAAACCGCATCTACCTTAATTTATATGGATAAAAACCATTTGAGTAGTATTGTGCGGGCTTCGGTGCATTATTATAATACGGAGGAAGAGGTTTGGGTTTTGTGTAGAGAGTTAGGGGCGTTAGTGAAGTAATTAACCAGCACGATCAGCTACTGACTACAGTAGCGTAGAAGCTATTATGATTGGGTTGTGAGTAATTACCGTCAGTCCCGCTCATTCGCCGCGGGGTGGCTCGTTACTTTGTAGCTACAAAGTAACCAAAAAGCTTGTCGGCAAAAGGCTTCTTTACACACAGGCCATGCCGCACAAGCGCTCAGAACAACACAGGCCGGGGTCTTTTGCCCCACTACGTTCGCACAATCCGGCCCTTCTGCAAAACTTCCAATGCCTCTTCCACTACACAGCCAGCAGTGTTCTGCCCGCTTTTGGCCGAAGCTGTTTGCCGACGAGGAAGACAATTTGAATTTGTCATTGCAAGGAGGACCGATGTGGCAATTTCGTAGTTATGTAAATCGGATAGGCATTGGCTACGAGGTTGCCACGCTATCGCTCAATGACATAAGGGAAGGCAATATTAATTGGCGAACCCGCCACTACGTTAACATAACCTCTCCTCATGCAGCATTGGTAATGTTGCGGCAACCACTGTCCCCTGCCTAACCACAGGTAGTACAAAGCAACAGGACCCGGCTGCGACTTTTTTCTTTGGTACTTTCTTTTTTGAGAGAAAAAAGAAAGTACATCCACTGACGATTCATAACGTATAGCTCCTCCCTAATGAAAAACGGATTCTACGATAATTCCCTCACAACTCTCCATTCACTCCCTTACAACTCAACTCCCCTTACCATCCAATCCCATAATCCTCACCATGATTGCTCGAACCACCCCACAAACTGCCATGTTTCCAGTCGAAGTAAACGGCGTTGATGGGGCCGCTGGTGCGTTCGGTGAAGCTGAGGGTGTAACCCATTTTCTGGAGCTGGTCGCGTACCTCTTGTTTGGTGTTGGTGTTCAGTAATATTTGGCCGGGTTTGGGCTCGCGGTCGGCGGTTTTGGTGCCGCCTAATGAGAGCCAGAGCTGGTTGGTATTGAAGTTAGGCGCTTCGGTGGCACGTTGTACGGTCATGCCGAACTCGGCAACGTCCAGGAAAAACTGGATCAGGTTTTGGTCTTGTGTATCGCCGCCTTGTACCGCTGCAGATAGGTAAGGCTTACCATCTTTCAGGAACATGGATGGCGACAAGGTTACCCTCGGCCTTTTACCCGGCGCCACCACGTTGAATGGGTTTAGGGTAGAATCGAGCACAAAACTTTGCATCCGCTGGCTCATCCCTACGCCGGTATTACCCGCAATACAAGCCGGTAACCAGCCACCGCTTGGCGTTACAGAAACCACCCAGCCATCTTTATCGGCTGCTTCTATCGATGTAGTGCCGCGCCACAGGCGGTCTTCATAAACTTCTTTTGGGGTGTTGTTACCGAGGTCGTGCTTAGGGGCGAAATTGCGTTTGGTGGTATCCAGCTCAAAGCCGCGGTCTTTCAGCAAGTTGATATAGGGGTTCAGCTTACCTTCAAACGGGTAGGGATTCCCCGGACCAATTTTCGCATCATTTTTATCGTACTGAATTAGTGCCGCACGCTGTTTGGCATACTCCTTACTTAATAAACCTTTCATCGGTTCGTTGGGATTAGCATAGGGGTCGCCGTAATAGAAATCACGATCCGCAAATGCCAGGTTCATGGCCTGATAAACGGTGTGTATATATTTGGCGCTGTTGAAGCCCATCCCTTTCAAGTCGAAGTTTTCTAGGATGTTCAAGGCCTGCAGCATTACCGGGCCTTGTGTCCACTGCTGTAGTTTATAAACATCGATGCCTTTGTAGTTCACCATTAGCGGGGCTTCTTCAACAGGTTTCCATTTGGCCAGATCCTGCATGGTAATCAAGCCGCCTTGCTCTTTGCTGCCGCGAACGAATTCTTCGGCAATATCTCCTTTATAAAAGCGGTCGTAAGCAGCCATCAAGGCTTCTTTGCGGTTTTTGCCTTTTTTTAGGGCTGCGGTTTCGGCCTCAACCATTTTGGTTAAGGTGGCCAACAAGTCTTTCTGTACAAATATTTCGCCCGGCTCTGGTGCTTCGCGTTTTTCGCCCGGGTGGGTCAGGAAAACCTTTTTGCTGTACGGCCAGGTTTTCAACATGTCTTTATCTTTCTCAATAGTATTGGCGGCTTGTGCTTCAATAGCATAACCGGCCGCCATGTGCATGGCAGGTGCCAGAACCTGTTTCAGGCTCATGGTACCGTATTGCATCAGCATATAAATGAGCCCACCCGGCGTACCCGGCGTTGTTGCCGCCAGCGGACCGTATTCCGGCGGAAAATTGTATCCCTTGCTTTTGAAGAACGCAACCGTAGCACCGGTCGGCGCTACGCCCATGGCATTAATGGCAATTACCTTCCCGGTTTTAGGGTTGTAGATGAGCGCCTGGGTTTCGCCGCCCCAGCTTAAAGTATCCCACATGGTGCAGGTGGCAGCCAGCATAGCACAGGCCGCATCAACCGCGTTACCTCCCTGCTGAAATATCATTGAACCTGCCGTAGCTGCCATCGGTTTACCGGTAACAGCCATCCAACTGGTGCCATACAACATGGGTTTCTGAGTTTGCTGTGCAAATGTGGTTAACGCAAAATTGGCGAGGATAATTAGTGCTGATAAACGCTTCATAAGCACTAAGATAAAGAATTTGAAAATTGCGGGATGTAAATATTTAGGAACGTAGTAATTCTTTTACAGAAAGATATTTACTACATTTCAAACACCAAACCTTTAAACCTAATTTATGAAAACCTTCTTTTTGCCTTTTCTACTTGCTGTTATATTTTCTAATAGCTATGCCCGGCAAGTTAATATCTCTGGCAAAGCTGCCTTTTTAAAGGATGGCGATACACTAAGGTTAGAGCAGCGACATTTAAAACGAATGAGCTCTGGCGTATCTTTATCTACAGTAGTTAAAAACGGAGCTTTCGCTTTTTCATTCAACCAGTTTGCTGCAGAACTTTATACATTAAGCTATCATAAAAGCAATAAGGAGTTGTTTCTTGATGCGGGTAATATTCAGATTGATTTAGCAGATAGTTCGCTGCAAAAGGTAACGCTTAAAGGCAGTACGACCACAAATGATGAATATGATGCTTTTTCGAAAATTATAAACGAAAACGAAGCTGGTTCTAAATTTTTTAGTGCCCGTAAAAAATTCTATTTAGCTACCGGCAATCACATGGATACAGCCCTATACGCCAAAATAAAACCCGAGATGGATTCTTTATTGGCAGTATTTAAACAAGCTAAGGTAAATAATACAGTGGCCTGGGTAAAGGCACATCCTAATTCGCAAATAAATAGTTATATCCTTATCCAAAATACGATGGGCCTGACGCATACCGACGGAGTTTTGCCTGGCGATCAACTAAGGGCTGTTTTTAATGCTTTGCCGGATGCAGTGAAAAAGAACAGTTGGGGGAAAGAACTGCAAGAAGAGCTCAATGGCTTAGTTGTTGGTGGCAAAGCTCCCGAATTTGCAGAAACGAACCCTGATGGTAAACTGATAAAGCTTTCGACCTTTAAAGGCAAATATGTTTTGCTCGATTTCTGGGCTTCGTGGTGTGTACCCTGCCGTGCCGAAAACCCGAATGTGGTTGCCGCTTATCAAAAATATAAATCGCACAACTTCGAAATATTAAGCGTATCTCTTGATGTTAATAAAGCCGATTGGATTAAAGCGATTAAGCACGACGGTATGCCCTGGAACCATGTTTGCGACCCTCATCATACTACCCATTGGGATAGCCGGGTTGCTAAATTGTATAATGTTAACCTTGTTCCCACTAATTTTTTGATCGACCCAAATGGAGTTATCATTGCTAAAAACCTGCAGGGCGAAGAGTTGCAGCAGGCGCTTAAAAAACTATTTGAGTAAGATCTTAATAGCAATTATTAAACCGTGCTTGGGCTTCTGATGAATCCCAGGATTAGTGAAATAATAGCGATTACCAACAATACGTGAATTAACCCCGTTGCTGAATATAAAAACACGCCTAATGCCCATCCTATAATCAGGATCACGGCAACGATATACAATAATGATCTCATGGTAGACTCCTTTTTAGTTAATTAATGAATAATTACTATAGTATATAAGTTAACTAAATAAAAAAGGTTTTCAATTTTTTACGATTGAAAACCTTTTGGGGCCACTAAGAGTTGTGCTGATGAATATACAAATCTTGAACAACTAGCGTCTACCTCTTATTAACGTTTGTGGTATTAGCAATGTCACTGCATTCCCCTTTTAAGGGGAAAACCACTGCCAGTGCAATTTGCAAAACGCTCACAAGGGGTATAATTTATGCTGATCAAACTTTTGGGCACACGATACTAAGTAAGGGCCA
Organism: Sphingobacteriaceae bacterium; assembly: GCA_903644075.1. GTDB lineage: Bacteria > Bacteroidota > Bacteroidia > Sphingobacteriales > Sphingobacteriaceae > Mucilaginibacter. The sequence goes on from CAHJXH010000108.1 coordinate 9,802, forward strand.
TGTTATGATCAAAGCTACTTTCAAACTACAAGCTTAACCACTTTTTGCGCACAGCCAGTTGCTCTGCCGATGGCGCATCGATGCTTTCTATCTTGTATTTAAACTCGTTGTTGCGTAACAGGGTAACCGGTAATTGTAGCGTTTGGCCGTCGCGGGTTACGGTTACAGTTATTTTATCACCTACCTTTTTGCCTGCTACCAGGTTTTTAGGGTCGGCTATCGGCTGACCGTCAATGGCAGTAATTTCGTCGTTAACGTTAATGCCGTCAACCCAGGCTGTGCTGCCGCGACTAACCGATAAAACTTTTAGAGGGCCGGTAGTAGCGGTGCGGGTACCCAAAGTTGGGATGTTACTATCAGCATATTCATCAGTTAATTTATAACCGGCATAACCCAGGTATTTGTTATAGTCGATGGCGTCTAAGCCGTTAACGTATTTTTTGTAAAAATCATCCAGGTTTTTACCGGCAAATTTCTCGAGGCCTTGTTTAAACTCGGCATCGGTATAACCACGTTTTTTGGTTTTGTAATACTCGGTGTACATGTATTTCATTACATCATCCAGGCAGTATTTGCTTTTACTGTCTTTAATAATTTCCAGATCCAGCAAAAATGCGGCTACCGAACCTTTGTTATAATAAGAGATCGTAGTATTGGCCGAGTTTTCATCCGGGCGGTAAGCCTTAATCCAGGCATCATAGCTTGATTGTGATAATGGCTGAATTTTAGCGCCTTGCGAATTCTCAACGATATTAATATCTGCCGCCAGTACACCCAAATAATTTTCGGTGCTGTACAGTTTGGTGCGATTTACGATGATGTTATCATAGTACGCAGTAAAACCTTCGGCAATCCACAAGTCGGTGGTATAGTTCTCGTTATCGTAATCAAACGGGCCTAATGCGATAGGGCGTAAACGTTTCACGTTCCACAGGTGGAAATGTTCGTGCGAAACTAAAGCTAAGAAGTTCTGGTACCCGGTTTCAGTATTATAATTATTGCGCGATGCACCCAAAACAGTCGAGCTTAAATGCTCTAAACCACCGCCGCCTTTGGCATAGTTGTGTACAATAAAGGTGTAGTGCTTGTTCGGGTTTTCGCCATAAACAGCGGTTTCCAGCTCTACAATGTGGGCCATATCTTTTTTCAGGCGTTCTTTATCATAGTTACCGCCGCCGTACATAGCTACTTCGTAATTAACTCCGGCAGCTTTAAAACCGAACACATCCTGGTTGCCCACTTCTATAGGTGAATCGAACAGGATATCATAATTTGGTGCAGTACGGGTAAACGGATCGTTATTCACCATTTCTAAACTGGTTGATACTTTGTCCCAGTTTTTGTAAGGCACAATGTGGATGGTCGACTGGTGCATCAGCATACCATCGGGATACAAAAACATACCCGAGGTTGATAGGAACGCATGCGTAACATCAATAAACGCGGTACGTACCGAGATTTCGAAACTATACATGCGGTACTTCACCTTAACAGCACTAATGCCGGTGGTGTTAATATGCCAGATGTTTTTGCGTGTCTTTACAAATGGGACGGCTTTGCCGTTGGCCTCTACACCAAACGACTCCAAATTTTTGGCAAACTCGCGCACCAGGTACGAGCCGGGCGTCCAAACGGGCATCTTCAGGTCTAGCGAATTTTGCGCCAGTCCGGTTATATTCATTTCAATATCAGCGTAATGTGCCTGGGCTTCGGGGAAAGTAACCTCGTAGCTAATCTTCACATTTCCGGCTGCGTGGGTGTCGGTAAAATCAGTCATTATAATAGTTAACAGTGCAATAGTAAATAAAGCAAATTTTTTCATGCGGCCAATTTATAAAAAACTACGTAGGGCTGATTTATTATGGTGATAATTTATGTTGTAAAATGGTTGATACAACTAACTATTTAAAATTGTAACTATTATTTTAGCCATGCACTATTTATGGCTATAGCTTAAAGAAATTGCATAAAATACATTCTACCCCAGGTGTATTGCTTTAAAGTATTAGCCGGAAATGACGAGCAAATTAAAGCTGCAAATCGCAGTTGAACCAATAAAATAAATCATAAAGCGAGATCCAAACCATACATGAAAACCCGCTACATTGTATACGCAGCACTGGCCTTAGTTGTAGGCTTTTTAATATTTAACAAGCTGCATGGCGGCAAAGGCAAAGAAGCCCAGGGCCAGGCATCCGGCGGCAAAGACGGCAAAAAGAAAAATGGCCCCGTACCGGTTAAAGTAATGATTGTGAAGGATACCGCCGTAACCAACAACATTGATCTTACCGGTACCATAGACCCGAACGAAAAAGTAAACCTGGTAAGCCAGACTGCAGGTAACATTACCGGTATTTATTTTAACGAAGGCAGCCATGTAAGCAACGGCCAGGTGCTGGTTAAAGTTTATAACGCTGATTTGGTGGCAGGTTTAAAACAAACCCAGTATCAACTTACACTGGCCCAGCAGATAGAATATCGTAATAAGATATTGCTGCAAAAAGAAGCCATAAGTCAGCAGGAATATGATACTTCGCTTTCGGCTTATAACTCATTGAGAGCGCAGGGCGATGTAATTAAAGCACAGATTGCCAAGACAGAGATCCGCGCGCCGTTTTCGGGTGTTATCGGTTTACGTAATGTGAGCCCGGGCGGATATTTATCGCCGCTAACTTCTATCGCGGTTTTGGTAAATACCGACCCGATGAAGCTGACATTTTCAGTACCAGAGCGTTATCAGCAATTAATAAAAACAGGTAGTAAGGTAAGCTTTAGTGTAGCCAGCTCGCGCGAAACTTTTACGGCCGTGGTTTATGCTATCGAACCATCTATCGATCAAACGTCGCGCTCCATAACCGTACGTGCCAAAGCAGCTAATCCTAAAAATTTGATTACTGCGGGTGGTTTCGCTAAGATCAATTTAACGCTCGATCAGATCCCGAAAACCATAATGGTGCCGACCGAATGCGTAATCCCCGATCTGAAAGCCAGCAAGGTATACATTGCCCATAACGGCACAGCGGTGGCCGTACCTGTAAAAACAGATATGCGTACCGATACCAAAATTGAAGTGGTGGATGGTTTGAAAGCAGGTGATAGTTTAATCGTATCGGGCTTAATCCAAATGCGACCAAAGGTTCCTTTGAAAATTACTAAAGTTATTCAGTAAGCAGCATGAGTTTATCCTCAACCAGTATAAAACGGCCGGTATTGGCAACGGTGCTCTCGGTAGTTATCGTTGTGTTTGGTATTATCGGCTACAAATTTTTAGGCACACGCGATTTCCCATCGGTCGATCCGCCTATTATTACCGTGCAAACCAGTTATTCGGGTGCCAACGCCGAGGTAATTGAATCGCAGATCACCGAACCTTTGGAGAAAGCCATTAATGGCGTGCAGGGTATTCGTAATATCTCGTCAACCAGTTCGGTAGGTTCGAGCACCATTACGGTTGAGTTTACTTTGGATGCCGACCTGGAAACTGCCGCCAATGACGTGCGCGACAAGGTATCGCAAGCCCAGCGCCAACTGCCGCAAGATATTGATGCCCCGCCGGTAGTTACCAAGGCCGATGCCAACTCAGATAATATTATCACCCTTACCGTAAGCAGCAATACCCGCAACATTACCCAGGTTGATGATTATGCCGAAAACGTGCTGCAGGAAGGTTTGCAAACCATACCCGGCGTAAGCCAGATCAATATCCAGGGGCAGCGCCAGTATGCGATGAGGCTTTGGATTGATCCTGCTAAACTATCGGCTTATAAATTGGCCGCTACCGATGTGCGCGATGCATTGAATGCGGAAAACGTAGAACTTCCGGCCGGTAAAATAGAAGGTAACAACACCGAATTAACCATCCGCGCGCTGGGTAAGCTTTCTACAGAAAAAGAATTTAACAATTTGATTATCCGTGCCGACAGTAACCGGGTAATCCATTTGCGCGATATTGGTTATGCCGTAATGGGTTCGGCTAATGAGGAAACCGCACTGAAAGAATCGGGCGTGCCCGAGGTAGGTTTGGCCATTGTACCGCAGCCGGGTGCCAATTATGTGCAGATTGCGAAGGATTTTTACAAACGTTTAGAGCAGATTAAAAAAGACCTGCCTCCCGATATTAGTGTGAAGGTGGCTTTGGATAATACAAGGTTCATTAACCAGTCGATAGATGAGGTGGAGGAGACGTTGATCATTTCGTTTATCCTCGTGGTCATCATCATTTACCTGTTCTTTAGGGATTGGCTGATCGCATTCCGTCCGCTTATTGATATCCCGGTATCGCTCATCGGTACTTTTTTTATCATGTACATCTTCGGGTTTTCCATCAATATTTTAACCTTGCTGGGTATCGTACTGGCTACGGGTTTGGTGGTTGATGATGGTATTGTGGTGACGGAGAATATTTACAAAAAGGTGGAAGAAGGGATGCCGATCCGCAAGGCGGCGTTCGAGGGTTCGGCAGAGATTTTCTTTGCGGTAATTTCCACCTCGGTTACGCTGGCAGCTGTGTTTTTACCCATTGTATTCCTCGAAGGATTTACCGGGCGATTGTTCCGCGAATTTGCCATTGTGGTGGCGGGTTCGGTATTGATCTCGGCTTTCGTGTCGCTATCCTTAACGCCGATGCTGAACGTGAAACTGATCCGCAAGAATCAGAAGAAATCAAACTTCTACCTCAAAACAGAACCTTTCTTTCAACGGATGAATAACGCTTACACCGAAACACTGGTGAGCTTTATGAAACGCCGCTGGATCTCTATCGTAATCATCGTGATTTCGTTGGGACTGATTGGTATATTGGCTAAAACCACCAAGTCTGAACTGGCCCCACTGGACGACCGCAGTTTACTGCGTTATTCTGTAACTGGTTCTGAGGGTGCCAGCTACGAGTTCATGACCAAGTATATGAACACGATTTCGCAATTGGTTGAAGATTCGATCCCTGAAGCTAACGTAAATATCTCGGTTATTTCGCCGGGTAGCGGTGGTGGTGGTTCGGCCAACTCGGGCTTTGGCCGTATTGGTTTGGTTGCACCCGATAAACGCCACCGCAGCCAGCAGCAAATTGCCGACTGGCTCACCAAGAAATTAAGTAAATATTCTGATGCCCGTGCCCTCGTAATCCAGGAGCAAACCATTAGCGGTGGTGGTAGCGGTTCGCGTACCTCGTTGCCGGGGCAGTTTGTAATCCAGAA
>CAHJXH010000109.1 GCA_903644075.1 Sphingobacteriaceae bacterium
ATTTGCAAACCACCTCAAAAGTGGTTTTTACCAAAGAAAAATGGAAATAGATTTCGATAAAACCGACGGACTGGTTCCGGTTGTGATACAGGATGCACAAACCCTTGAGGTGCTGATGCTGGGCTATATGAATGCCGAAGCTTATCAAAAAACCATTAAAGAAAATATAGTTACCTTCTTTTCCCGCTCAAAAAACCGCCTGTGGACTAAAGGCGAAACCAGCGGTAATTTTTTACACGTACAAAGCGTACATATTGATTGCGATAAGGATACCATATTGATCAAAGTTCGCCCGCAAGGTGTTACCTGCCATACAGGTGCACGCAGCTGCTTTGATACCACTTATAACCAGAACTTTATCCTGGAGCTGGAGAACATTATCCGCAACCGTTACGAGGAGCCGCAGGAAGGATCATACGTTAACAAATTGCGCAAAAAAGGCCTCAACAAAATAGCCCAAAAAGTTGGTGAAGAAGCCGTTGAAACCGTAATTGCAGCTCTGGCAGAAACCGAAGTTGATATGATCAATGAATCATCAGACCTGGTTTTTCACCTGTTAGTTCTGCTGCGCGAAAAAGGCTTGTCGTTAGAAACCATCGCCAAAAATCTGGAAGCGAGACATAAATAGTTCATTTGTTCACTGGTTAATTAGTTGATTGGCCTTATCGCTCAATACTAATGAACCAATGAGCCAATGAACCAATGAACTATCAACATGAAAGCAGAACAAGCATTTGAACTTACCGGCCATCAAAACCCCATATTTACTGCCGAACTATCGCAAAAACCGGGCTTATTATTTACTGCCGGTAATGATAAAGGTTTGGTAGAATGGAGCTTGACCAAGCAGGAATTTATCAAGGTTATGTTCCCGGTGCCGGGTTCTGTGTATGCTATTCATTGCCCAATTGGCTTTCCATTAATGTTTGCCGGCATGCGTAATGGGCATGTGCTGGTTTTCGATTTTATTGAACAAAAAATAATTACTACAATAAGACAGCATAGTAAGCCCATTTTCGATATAAAATCTATCCCTAATAAAAGCGAACTTTTGATCGCATCCGAAGACGGTTCTGTTTCTGTATGGAACCTGAAAGATCTCGGCTTGCTGCACACTATCAAGGTATCAACAGATACTGTTCGTTCTATCGCCATATCGCCCAATCAACAACAGATGGCTTTGGGTTGCCGGGATAATCAAGTAAGGGTTTACAATACCGAAGATTATTCGCCCGTAACTACGCTCTCAGATCATACCATGGCTGTATTCACTACAGAATATACCAAAGATGGCCGCTACATTTTATCCGGCGCACGTGATGCACTGGTTAAGATTTGGGATACTACAACTTTTGAACTGATAAAGAGCATTCCCGCTCACCTTTTTGCCGTGAACCATATTTTAAGCCACCCTACCCGGCCCTATTTTGCTACGGCAAGTATGGATAAATCAATAAAAATTTGGGGTGCCGATGATTTTAAACTTTACAAGATCATCAGCCGCGAAAAAGGTTATGCAAGTCATCTCCTATCCATCAACAAACTGGCCTGGGACGGAGATCAGTTGATTTCCGTTAGCGACGATAAACGAGTGTTGGGCTGGAATATTGAATTTTAAAGGAATCTTTTAATAATGCGCAGCTTGTGGGTATACCGTTTAAATTCTTCTGAGTAAATACCCTGTCCATCCATCCGTTCAATTTTTACCCTGCCCGATGCGTGGATAATCTGCTCGTTATTCATCATAATACCAACGTGTATAATGCGGCCCTCTTCGTTATCAAAAAATGCCACATCGCCCGGTTTAACTTCAGGTAAAAAATCAACTACTGTACCTTGCTCTGCCTGCAGATAGGCATCCCGTTTTAAGGTAAGTCCCATCTGGCGAAACACGGCTTGTACCAGGCCCGAGCAATCGACACCAAAGTGCGTACGCCCTCCCCAAAGGTAAGGTGCGTTTAAAAAAGATTGTGCAAGGGCAAGCATGCCCACCCCTGCCGAAGTATTATTGTTTATCTCGTAACGCTCCTCACCTATTCTCAGCACGCCACCTGTAACGCCTGGTAATGCACTACCAAAAGGGATGTAAACCAGCGTACTGTCAGACTGCTTTACAACTGCACTGATAGCCTTGTTAGTCAGCAAATTATCGGCGGCAAACTGGCGGTAATCATCTTCTGTAATACTGGTAATCTGGTTAAAGCTAATCCATCCCTCGTACCCATCGTGTGCGGCAATAATACGGGCCCACTTTTCGGTGCGCTCCATAATTTCGTAAACCTCGCCAAACAGTAATTGTGAAACCATTTCACTTTGTTCGCGGGCTTCTTTTCGCATAGCGATAATTGCCAGATTACTAATACCGTATTCCATAGTAAGAGCGAATATATTCTATTTAAGAGTGAGAGGCAAGAAAGAAGAGACAAGAATCAAGATTTTACAAAAAGCAGAATCAAAGTGTTGGTAAGTCATGGCCTGTTGGTGCTATAACACCACTTTCCGTTTTTCATTAGGAAGGTTTGTGGTTTATTCACCGTCAGTGGATGTTCTTTTTCTTTTCTCCCAAAAGAAAAATGAACCAAAAAGAAAAGTCGCAGCCGGGTCCTGTTGCTATGAAATACTTGTGGTTAGGCAAGGGCAGTGGTTGCCGCAACATTACCAATGCTGCCCGAGGAAAAGTTATGTTAAGGTAGTGGTAGGTTCGGCTCTAAGCATTGCGCGCGGTGGCCCAGACAGAAAAGCGGGGCCGAGGTTTAGCTTGTGCGGTGGAGCTTTTTTCTGTCTTGATCTTTTGCCTACTTTTGGATCAAGCCAAAAGTAGGTAGCCCTGCGGCAATGAGCAGACTGACGACCGTGTTAGCAGAAACCCTTAAAATTAGTTAGTGCATTCATTAAAGCACTGCCCTGTAGGTAGGGGATTATCAATGCTGTGTTTGTTTTTTTATCGGTATGTATGGGTGCCCTACAGTCGATTACTTTGTTCAATGAAGTGCTTTTTGAGTGGCTTGAACAATATGCACAAAAAAAGGGTTCCGATCAATCGAAACCCTTTTCAAACTAAAACAAAGCAATTGCTTATTCACCCATGTGAAGCCAATCTTTTTTAGCTAATAGTTCTTCTTCGCTTTCGCGGATATCTTCGTCGTCAACACAACAATCAACAGGGCAAACAGCTGCACACTGAGGCTCATCGTGGAATCCCACACACTCGGTACATTTATCAGGAACAATATAGTATATATCGTCAGACAGGGCAGCCTGGGTTTCTTCAGCGTTTAGGGTGTTACCATCGCCAAAATCAATTACCCCGCGTAAACCTGTGCCGTCCGAAAAGCGCCACGCTGCGCCAGCGTCATAAATAGCGTTATTCGGGCATTCCGGTTCACATGCCCCGCAGTTTATACATTCGTCGGTGATTTTGATCGCCATAATTATTATAATCTTATATATCTGAGTTACCTTTGTATTTTCGGAAATACAACTGCAAATATAACAAAAAAGCTTTTCGAGGGTTTAAAAATCCTCATAGTATATGACTTTGATCGACAAAAATTACATAATAAACGTATTTACAACCCTCGGCCAGCGATTATCATCACCTGATGAAACCCTTTCGGCTGTAATAAATAACGAACATTACCATAATGCATGGTTTACACAAGCCAGTGTAATGCAAGCTGTTAAAGCTGCCGGTGCAATGTTAAACGAGGCAGATATTACAACATGGCTTAATAAATATCCCAATCACCCCGCTACTCCTAAACGTGTTGGATTAATATTAGCAGGTAATATCCCGATGGTAGGCTTTCATGATATTATTTGCGTGCTGGCTACCGGTAACATTGCTTTGATTAAGTTATCGTCGCAAGATTCGCGCCTTATCCGCCACGTTTTACAAATGCTGATTGAGATTGAACCTGCTTTAGCTGAACAAATCATTTTCACCGAGCGATTGGTTGACTTCGATGCCGTAATAGCCACCGGCAGTAACAATACATCTCGCTATTTCGATTACTATTTTGGCAAAGTGCCCAACATCATCCGTAAAAACAGGAACAGTGTGGCGATGATAAGTGGGTATGAAACTTCGGAAGAGTTAACCCGCCTCGGCCACGATATTTTTGATTATTACGGCTTAGGCTGCCGCAACGTATCGAGCATGCTGGTGCCGCGCGATTATGATTTTATTCCATTTTTCGAGGCTATTGAAGAATATAGCCCGGTTGGCGATCATCATAAATTCCACAACAATTACGATTATAACAAAGCCATTTACCTGGTAAACCGCGATAAACATTTAGATAATGGCTTCTTGCTAATCAAAGAGGACGAGCGTTTAGCTTCTCCCCTTGCCGTAACATTTTACCAGTATTACGACACACTGGATTCGGCCATTGAAACATTGAACAACCGAAGCGAAGATATCCAATGCGTGGTGAGCCAGATGAAGCTGGATATTAACAGTCAGGTAGTGCCATTTGGCCAAAGCCAGTACCCCCAACTATGGGATTATGCCGATGGGATTGATACGATGCAATTCTTGTCAAATCTTTAAGAGTTGATAAGTAATAGATCATAGTTCATGGTGCCCTACACTTGCCAAGTCTTTAAAATTACGATACCTTTGATATAAAGTAAGTAGCCGTTGTGACTATGAACCATCAACTACTAACTATAAGCTAAAAAATGTACATCATAAAAGTAAAAGGCGTAGCCAAAATACCAGACTATGTACAGCTGCGCGACGAAAAGTTTACGCTGCTGGCTTATTTCCGTGTAGACAGGCCTGAGAAATCGCTCGATAAGATAGGTTTGGCCGATAAAGCCGACTATATTATGAACCTGGTGAAGGAACTGCCTTTTGGACAAATTTTAAAACTCGAACTCTAATTAAGATGATTGGAAACTCCATTATAAAACTTCAAAACGTTGACATATTTCAGCAAAAGCACCTGGTATTGTCCAACGTTAACCTGCATGTTGATAAAGGTGATTTTGTTTGGCTAATTGGCCAAACAGGTTCGGGTAAAAGTAGCTTGCTGAAAGTAATTTACGGCGACCTGGGCATCTCATCTGGCGAAGGCACGGCTTGCGGCTATCAACTTAAAAATCTGGCATCTAAAGAAGTCCCTTATCTGCGTCGTAAACTGGGTATCGTGTTTCAGGATTTTCAATTGCTGACAGATCGTACCGTTGAGCAAAACCTGCATTTTGTAATGAAAGCCACCGGCTGGAAAGATAAAAAGCTGATTGCCGATAAAACCATGGATGTGCTGGAGAAGGTTGGCCTGCGCTCTAAAGTGAGAAAAATGCCTCACGAACTTTCGGGTGGCGAGCAGCAACGTGTGGTTATTGCCCGCGCACTGTTAAACGATCCCGAGATTATTTTAGCCGATGAACCTACCGGTAACTTAGATCCCGATACTTCAGAAGAAATTGTAATGCTGCTAAAACAGATCAGCCAGTCGGGCACAGCCGTATTAATTGCCACACACGATTACCATATCATCCGCGCCTTCCCTTCGCGCATCATTAAATGCGAAAACGGCAAGGTATTGGAAGACGCACAAATAGCGTAATTGGACGAAAAGAGGAAGGATAAAAAGACAAAGGACAGGAGACTTGGTAAGAGTCTTTCATCCTTTGTCTTTTTGTCTTTCCATCTAAAAATTCTGCCACTCTGTACTGCCATAAAAACTGCTACTGCCACTTTGAAACTGCTACTCTTGTAAAATATGACAAGGTGACGGACTTCGCACAATGGCAGGATACTTGATTTGCACTGATTGAATATGAATTTCAAGAACATGCTGAGGAAGCAAAAAACTGCCAAGGCATCTCAAAATAAGAATAACGTGACTACAGAAAACACCGAACAAAACGAGAACCCACTTGCAGACGAATTAAACATTGATCCGAATGCACCAGTGATTGAAGATGCCCAGGATGAAACCCCGGGTTTATCTGCAGAAGAGAAATTAAAAGCCGACCTGGTAAGCGCAAACGATAAATATCTGCGCCTGTATGCCGAGTTCGACAACTTCCGTCGCCGTACTACTAAAGAACGCGCTGAAGAAAGACTGGCTGCCGGTAAAGATACTGTTGTTGCGATGCTACCGGTATTGGATGATTTTGAACGTGCGCTTAAAGCCATGGAAACCGCTACAGATGTTATCCCGGTTAAAGAAGGTGTAGCATTGGTACAAAACAAGCTGAAAAGCATTCTTGCTGCCAAAGGCCTTAAAGAAATGGAAACCAAAGGCACCGAATTTGATGCCGACATACACGAAGGTATTACCACCATCCCGGCACCAACTGATGCACTAAAAGGCAAAGTTGTTGACGAATTAGAAAAAGGCTACTACCTTAATGATAAGGTAATCCGTTTTGCTAAAGTGGTAATTGGAGCGTAAGTTATTGGTTGATTGAGTTGATTAAGTGAGCAGTTATTAGGTGGCTAAGTTGAAAAGATAAAGAGGGTTAAACCGCTTAACTCAATCAACAACTTAACCTAATCAACCACTCGCATTACATAAAGACATGGCAAAAAGAGATTATTACGATATACTGGGAGTTGCAAAAGGTGCACCGGCGGATGAGGTAAAAAAGGCTTACCGCAAAATGGCCATTAAATACCACCCGGATAAAAACCCGGGCGATAAGGAAGCGGAAGAAAGCTTTAAAGAAGCCGCAGAAGCTTACGAGGTATTAAGCAACCCCGAAAAACGCCAGCGCTACGATCAGTTCGGCCACGCGGCTAACGCGAGTTCTCCAAACGGAGGAGGCTATGGCGGTGGCGGTATGGATATGAATGACATATTCAGCCAGTTTGGTGATATATTTGGCGGCGGCAGCCCGTTCGAAGGTTTCTTCGGTGGAGGTGGCGGTGGTCGCCAAAGTGGTGGCGGTGGCCGTCGTGTGGCACGCGGCAGCAACCTGCGCATTAAAGTAAAGCTAACCCTTGAAGAAATTGCCAATGGTGCCGAAAAGAAAATTAAGGTAAACAAACAAGTGATCTGTAAAACCTGCGAAGGTACAGGCGCTAAAGATAAATCAGCATTTCAAACCTGTTCTACCTGTGGCGGTTCGGGCGCGGTTCGCCGGGTAACCAATACCATTTTAGGCCAGATGCAAACTACCAGCACCTGCCCTACCTGTAATGGCGAAGGTTCTGTAATTACTTCAAAATGTAACGTATGCCATGGTGATGGCGTTGTGCGTGGCGAGGAAACCATCAGCATTAATATCCCTGCCGGCGTGAGTGAAGGCATGCAACTAAGCATGAGCGGTAAAGGTAACGCAGCCCCTCGTGGTGGCGTACCTGGCGATTTGATCATTTTGATTGAAGAAATGCCTCATGAAACTTTGAAACGCGATGGTAACAACATCATCTACGATTTGCACATTAACTTTGTTGATGCTGCAATAGGATCGAGCGTTGAAGTACCTACTATTGATGGCAAGGCTAAAATTAAAATTGAGCCAGGCACACAAGGTGGTAAAATACTACGGTTAAAAGGCAAAGGTGTACCAGAGGTAAACTCTTATCACCGTGGCGATCAATTAGTCCACATCAACATTTGGACTCCAAAAGCCCTAAGCCGCGAAGAACGCGAAACATTAGAAAAACTGCAAAGCTCACCCAACTTCAAACCCAATCCGGGCAAAAACGAAAAAAGCTTTTTCGAACGGATGAAGGAATATTTTGAGTAAAGGTTGAATGTGAAACGTTGTACGTTTTACGTTAAAATACATAATGGAAACGTCCGGAGTTAATTACTTCGGGCGTTTTTATATGAAGACAAAGATTTAAGACAAACTAAAAGTCTCTGTCTTCATAATTATTTAAGTTAAATTGAATCTGGTCCTGTATTCCTTCGACTGCAAATTTGATCAACGAATTTTCTTCCTCTTTCGACAAATTTTCATGATATAGTTTCGAGATTAATATTTCGTCATTATAATCTAAAAACTCATATTGGTAATCATTAAAAGATAAGTTAAGTTGAATTTTAACATCAAAATCATTGTCATGTTTTCTAAATTTATCTAATAGAATAACAAAATTTAAACCTCGAATACTTTCAAAATAATCTTCTTTATGATTTAGTAATTGATCATCAACCTTAAGATAAACTTCAGGCTTAGATGGAGTTTTTTTCAACTCAACAACAATAAAGCCTCCATACATTAGAAATAACTCTTTAAATTTTCTTCCTTTAGCCAAAAATTTATCTGTAAAGGGTTTAACTACATCATTTATTACCCGTAGTGTTACCTTCGCATTTCTTCGTTCTTGAACATTTACTTCATTTTGAACTTGTCTCTTAAATAATTCTATTTCTTTATCAATGTCATCGTCCTCATCAATATCCTCTCCTCTCGCTGCTTTAAGATATAGTTGCAATGAATTTTCCAAACGTTCAGCTATATATTCAACAAAAGGCCAACTATCATTAACATCAGCCTGGCTCAATAATGCATAGTAATTTTGTCGGTCATCCATTTTTATAATTGCCGGTGGATAACTATTTTTCATCAAAATGAGATTCATTAAGATTCTTGACAAACGACCATTGCCATCATCAAATGGATGGATCTCAACAAATTTATGATGGAATAAAGCAGCAACTGCAACTGGATGTATTGTTGGATTAGCAGAGGCCTCGGCATACCACTCCATTAGTTCACGCATTTTTATGGGGGTTTCTTCAGGAGTTGAGTAGTAATGGATCTCGCCTGTTGCTGTTTCTACATGATTAGCCTGGGTTTTGTATTCACCGATGCTAATCATCTTAGAAGTTGGTGAACCATCAGCTGTTTGTGCTTTCACTTCATAAGGCTCAACCAAAATCATTTTATGTAAGGCTCTTATATCCGCCTCCATTAATGGGCGATCTTCCTTAACTATAGAAGTTAAAAATAGGATTGCTTCGTTATGTCCTTTAATGTCCAGATAATCTTTTAGCGGTTTACCTTTAGCTGTAATACCAGTCATTAAAAAAGCAACTGTTTCGCCATAGTTCAGCTTATTACCCTCTATCGCGTTAGAATTGTAGTTCCAATCTAAACGAAGTTTTTGCATTACCCGATTCTTAATTTCATCAGATAATTGCATATCATCGATTTGCTTTTTAAGCGTATCAATATTGTTTAACAGATCGGCGTTGCTAAATTCTATTTCCAGATCGAGGTTCATTTTATAAATATAGAAATAAGAGTACCTATGTAACAATATACTCAATCATTTCTCTAATTTAGAAATCTAATAAACCCTACTAATAAAACTATCTCCATGCTTAGTATTCGCAACATTGTGAAACAATATGCCGGTCATACGGCGCTGAGCGATGTAAGTTTAGAAGTTGAACAGGGCAAAATATTCGGTCTGCTTGGGCCGAATGGTGCCGGGAAAACTTCGCTTATCCGCATTATAAACCAAATCACCGCACCCGACTCGGGCGAGATTATTTTTAACGGCGTAAAGCTCAATCAATCTCACATCGAGCGAATAGGTTATTTGCCCGAAGAACGCGGCCTATACAAAAAAATGGAGATCGGCGAGCAGATGATCTACCTGGCCCGGTTAAAAGGTTTAAGCAGAGAGGAAGCCCGGAAAAGATTAAAGTTTTGGTTCGAGAAACTGGGTATGGATACCTGGTGGAAGATGAAGATAGAAGAGCTGTCGAAAGGGATGCAGCAAAAAGCCCAGTTTGTGGCCACGGTGTTGCACGAACCAGAGCTGATTATACTGGATGAGCCGTTCAGTGGTTTCGACCCGGTAAACGCAGAGATTATTAAAGACGAAATACTGGAGCTAAACCGTAAGGGCGCAACCATTCTATTTTCAACCCACCGAATGGAATCTGTAGAGGAGCTTTGCGATTCGATAGCGCTGATCCATAAATCACACAAAATACTGGATGGCAAAGTAAAACACATCCGTAACTCGTACCGTAATGATACTTATCTGATTGAGTATGCCGGCGAGCGCATTGATTTTGATGGCAGCCAGCCCTTTGAAGTTAATTCTGAAATTAGCGAAGGCGATGATACTTACGTTATTAAAATTAAACTTAAAGAAGGGCAAAACTCTAATAACGTACTGCAATACATGATTCCACGTGCTCGTATAAATATGTTGCAAGAGGTTATCCCGAGCATGAATGAAATATTTATCGAAAAAGTAAACCTAATACCTTAAGCTATGCAAAAAGTTTTACTCATCATACAGCGCGAATATTTAACACGCGTCAGAAAAAAATCTTTCATCATCATGATTTTTGTGGTGCCTGCGCTTATTTTGGCAATGGGGGCAATAATTGCCCTCGTAAGCAAAAACAGCGAACAGATAGCAAGCGAACAAACAGTTAAAGTAGTTGATGAAAGCGGCATCTTTAAGGGTAAATTTCACAACGTTAACAAAATCAAATTCCAAACCAGTAATCAAACCTTAAAAGAAGCCAAATCATCTATAAAGGTTGATAGTGTATCAACGCTATATATTCCCGGTAATTACAATACTAAACCTAACGGCGTGGAGATATTCTCTAAAAAGAAACCGTCCTTTAAACTGACTGGAGAAATAGAGAAACAAATGAATGATATTGCGGTTAATACGAGCCTCGAAGAGCATCATATCGACACTGCTTACCTGCATTCTATAAAAAGCAACATCTCTTTAAACGCCATTGAAATTACCGACACCGGCGATAAAAATGCCAACGTTGGTGCTAATGTTACGGTGGGTATTGCCTGTGCCATTTTAATCTACATGTCGCTGTTTATTTATGGCGCACAGGTGATGCGTGGGGTGATAGAAGAAAAGACAAGCCGCATTATCGAGGTCATAATTTCTTCAGTAAAACCATTTCAACTAATGCTGGGCAAAATTATTGGCGTGGGCTTAGTTGGGCTAACCCAGTTTGCCGCCTGGATTGTGTTATCGGTTATATCAACAAAAGTTGCAGGCCAGGCCTTTCATGCACCACAGGGATCAATGATGAGTTTTCTGGCCGTTTTACAAACCATCCCGTTTGGATACATTCTTGGCTGCTTTATATTTTACTTTTTAACCGGATACCTGCTTTACAGTGCTTTATTTGCGGCTGTAGGTTCGGCAGTTGATAGCGAAACCGAAACCCAACAATTTATGTTTCCGATCACCTTACCCCTGCTTTTTACTTATATATTATCAGTAAGCATTTTGTATCAGGCGCCAGATAGCCCGCTGGCTGTTTGGTTATCATTGATACCTTTTACCGCACCTGTTGCCATGATGGTGCGTATCCCCTTTGGTGTGCCGGCATGGCAATTAGGTTTATCAATGGGTTTAATGGTTGTAGGCTTTTTATTTACTACCTACGTAGCCGCGCGCATTTACCGTGTTGGCGTATTAATGTATGGTAAAAAGGCAAGCTATAAAGAAATAGTTAAATGGTTCTTTTATAAAGAGTAAGCTTCCAACCCTCTAAAAGGGAGTTCAATACATAAAATATAATACTGCTTTTTTGGGCGAGTGGGAATTGTGCCAATTAGTTTTTACATTTAAAAACAAAATAGCCAATTCCCTCTTTTGGCTTAGTGAATAAACCTATGCGAAAACGGGTAGCCGTAATGGACCTCGGCACAAACACTTTTCATTTGCTCATTGTCGAGGGCCTGCCCAACGACCTGAAAGAGCTACGTCACGATCATGTTGCTGTTAAACTGGGCGAAGGTGGCATCAACAAAGGCCTCATTCAACCGGCTGCTTTTGAGCGTGGACTTAATACCATGAAAAGCTTTCAGCAGTATATTGAATATTATGGTGTTCAGGAAGTTAAAGCCATAGCTACATCTGCCATGCGTAGTGCATCCAACGGTAAAGATTTTATGGACCAGGTGAAAGCCGAAACCGGCATTCAGATCGAAACCATCAATGGCGACAGCGAAGCCGGTTACATTTTCTACGGCGTTAAAGCATCCGATGTTTTGGGTGAAGCCATCAGCCTGATATTGGACATTGGTGGTGGCAGCATCGAATTCATTATCGCCAATAATAAGCAGATCTTCTGGAAACAAAGCTTCGAAATTGGCGCGGCCCGTTTAATGGATAAATTTCATCAGATTGACCCCATCCCTACCGATTGCATTAACGAACTTTATCAACATATCGATAGCGTACTAGCCGATTTTTATGCCGCAGCCAGTAGATTTAAAATAGAAAACCTAATAGGTTCATCAGGCGCGTTTGAAACGTTTGCCGAAATAGCCGAACGAACGAAAGGCAACGATTTTGATCTCAAAAAAATTAAAAGCTACAAGTTTGATACCTACGAACTGATCAGCTTAACAGATACCCTTATCCAGTCATCACACGAGCAAAGGCTCCACAATCCATCCATTATTCCGGTACGTATCGATATGATCGTGGTGGCATCCATCATTACACGATATCTCATGCAAAAGCTAAACATTAACAAAGTATGCATGTCAGCCTATTCACTTAAAGAAGGCGTACTGGCAGAAATGATGTCTTAGTTAGAAACAAGAACCCAGAACCAAAGAGGCAAGACAAAACTTCAGCAGAAATAATAAATGCTTTAGCCATTGACTAATGACAATTGACCAATGACTAACTTATTCACTTTTTAAACTCCTTGCCGGGTTTGCTATCGCGGCTTTAATAGTTTGGAAGCTTAACGTAATTAGCGCCGTCAACAACATTCCAGCCCCGCTTAGTGCGAAAACCCACCAACTGATGGATGTGCGATAAGTAAAGTTTTGCATCCACTTCTGCATTACAATCCAGGCTACCGGCGTTACCAGTACAAATGCAAATAACACCAGCCACATTAACTCGGTTGAGAGTAGGGTTACTATTTGCGTTACCGTAGCGCCAAGTACTTTGCGAACCCCTATTTCTTTAGTGCGTAGATTGGTTGTGTACATAGCCAGCCCCAGTAAACCCAGGCAACTGATAAAGATAGACAAGCCTGTAGCCCAGGTTAATAGTTGCGAAGTATGCTGTTCGCTTTCGTAAAACTTAGCGATCTTTTCATCAAAAAAATGATATTCAAAATCATCTTCGGGATAGGTTTCTTTCCAGGATTTTTGAAGGCCGCCTATAGCTTTCTTCCATTCGTTGCCACCGTCTGTTTCGGGTTTTAAAGCGATATGAATAAAGCGGTCATGGTACATTTCGGGATAAATAATGCCTAGAGGCTTAATTGCACCACGTAATGATTCCTGGTAAAAATCGGCCAATACGCCTATAATCTCTGTGTTTGCTCCATTATAATTGATGTAAGTGCCCGTAGCATCGCCCGGATTTTTAAACCCAATACTTTTTGCATAATTAGCATTAACCAGTATCGATTTCGAACTATCGCCTAATCTTAGGTTACGGCCACTTATCAGCTTCAGGCGGTATACTTTTAAATAATTGGCATCACCAGATTTTATCTGCAAACTTGTTTTAATCTCCTTTTTCCCATCTTTATAAACAGCCTCGTACGAATTATAATTATCAGACGACGGCGGCTGATCCCCAACACTTAAAGTAGCTATTTGCGGCATACCGGCAAGCTTGTTTAAGAGAAGTTGCTTTTTGTTAGTCAGCATACTTTTATAAGGCGTTTCCACAATTAGGATGGCGTCTTTTTTAAAGCCCAAATCTTTATGCATTACGTAGTAGATCTGCTTGCTCACCAATATAGTAGCCATGATAAAAAACTGCGCAATAACAAACTGCGTTACAGTTAACGATTTACGTAACCAGGCATTGCGCGTTTTACCGGTAGCAGAATTGGTTTGATTTTTCAATACCGCAACAGGTTTAAAAGCTGATAGCACGATAGCCGGATAAAAGCCCGACAGCAGGCTCACTACAATTGTTAGCACCATTAAAAATGCAATTACAGGTATTTGTAATAAATTAGCCTGTAAGCCTTTAGGTATAAAATCGGCAAAAAGCTTCAGTATTGCCGGTGTTATGGCTATAGCCAATAGCACAGCGAATAGTGTGATCAAAAAAGTTTCGCTCAAAAGCTGAACTATAAGTTGCCGGCGACTACTTCCCATTGTTTTACGAATGCCGATCTCTTTTGCCCTTTGCGATGCCTGCGCTGTAGTGAGGTTAATAAAATTGATACAACCTAAAGCCAGCAGAAACAATGCAATAAGCAACAAACTGTAAAGCGTGGTTTTATTGGCAACACGCATGTTATAACCTGCTAAATCGCTATTAAAATGCAGATCGTTTAATGGTTGGAGTATAAACCTGTGGAAATTATTTGCATCCTGCTTCATCTTAGGGTTACGCCGCTTAAACAAATCGTTCATTTGGCGTTGCACATTTTGGTCAGCAACTTTATTGTTGAGCTTAATGTAAAACTGTGAAGCATAGCTGGTAGCCCCCCAGTTATCAGACACATCATCTTTTAGTTGTTTAACCCGCTGGATGGTAGAAAATGAAATAAAATCATGAAACTTGATATCTGTATTCTCTTTAAAATCGGCCACAATGCCACTCACGGTTGTTTTGATCGTATCTTCATAAACCACCTGCTTCCCTATCAT
This sequence comes from Sphingobacteriaceae bacterium, assembly GCA_903644075.1. Lineage (GTDB taxonomy): Bacteria > Bacteroidota > Bacteroidia > Sphingobacteriales > Sphingobacteriaceae > Mucilaginibacter. The sequence goes on from CAHJXH010000109.1 coordinate 14,563, forward strand.
TTGGCTATAACTAAGCCCGGGGAAATACAGCTTTGCCTGCTTCGCTGATAATACAACCTGGAACGGCGCAGTCAAAGCACTTTTGGCCGAACCTTCCAGCCATTGATAAGCAAACACATTGAAGAACCGTCCATCTGCCAAAACCACATCGGCTTGGTTTTTAAACTTAGCGGGCGAACCGACTCCGTTCTGGATTGAAATTGTTGGGTTATACATTAACCTAATCGGTGCAGCTTCTGCAAGTCCTGATATTTCACCCTTAACTGCTGCCGGCAATGCCGTGGTTACACCTGCGTTAAAACCACTTTCGCCGTTATAGCTATAGTTAGATACTACCCGGTA
>CAHJXH010000110.1 GCA_903644075.1 Sphingobacteriaceae bacterium
TGCCTTACAAGCAGAGGGTCACTGGTTCGAACCCAGTAGTTCCCACATCGAAAAGCCTAACAGAAATGTTAGGCTTTTTTTATTAATGCATTAAGCTCAACGGGTTCAGAACATCCCGATAGATATCGGGACGTGACCAGTAGTTCCCACATTAAAAAGCCCTTCAGGTTTTCTCTAAAGGGCTTTTGATTTAAATCAATTACCCCCAGAAGTAATAAAGTAATCTCCTTTATTATCCTTAAAGGCTTCCAGGTTTTCGGGGCCTACTGATGATCTCATAATCTGCGAAATATAAAAATCATGCTGATAGGCCGTAAACTTTGGCGTATTGCCATCAAGGGTATAAATGGTTAGGTAGCTTTTAAACAAATACGGGCTGTTATCTTTATCAAATTTGGCGAGTTTTACATTCTGGTCGCCCAGTCCGTAACTGGGTATTTTGGTTTTCACAAAGCTATTGTCGGAAATATACTGCAGTTGATTTTTATTGATTTTAGAAACGTTTTTGGTGATCTGTGTGTGCGGAGGCACAAAAACTATATTTTGCGGCAAGGTTGCCTGGCCGGTAACACTTCCGCTAGAGTAAGTGATACCACGCCCTACCGAAACGCCGGATACGTCGCCATTAATCTGCACCGCGTCGTCGGCATAACTATAACTTTCCTTCCCGGTAATAAATGCCGAGCGTTTCCAATCTATATAAACAGGCTCGTTGAGTTTATTATAGATGGTAAGATGGATAGGCATGTCGTGCCCCATGAAGGTATAAGTAATTTTTAATGAATCGTTCTCAAATTTAAAGCCACCGGCTTTTTCGTCTAACGATGTATTGGTGCTTCTAACAGTATTCATTTGGTAAGTACTGCAGGCAGACAGCAAGGCCATTGCTGCCAGTGAAATGATAAGTAACTTTTTCATAGGTTTAAAATTTATACTACTAATATAAACCCCAAGCCGCCATGTTGCTTCATATTAATGCAACATGTGTGTTATATTTCAGCACATTTACATTATACTTTAGTTAAGATTTTTTAACATAGTGTTGTTGATGCACAGATATTTAACATTGAGTTAATGGTCGTTCTGTCATTGATTGGTATTTAAAGAAATAAATATTAACTTTAAGTAAAACCTAACCGGGATCATTGCCCTAACAATATCCTTTATCATAATTGCTTCTATCATGGCGACAATTATAATTTCCGAACTAGCCGGTGCTATCGGCGTAAATATAATCTCAGGCTAAATGAAACAGGTAATTGATAGTGAACATCCGTTTAATAAACTGATAGAAAACAGTCTTTCCGGTATTACTTTGCTGAATGCAAATTTCGATCTCATTTACAGAAGCCCCTCTGTAGAACTTATTAATGGGTTGAAAAATAAGGAGCAATCAAGCCATCTCATAAATTTAGTTCATCCCGAAGATCGTGAAATGGTGCTTGTTTTTTTTAACGAAATATCAATAACGCCAGGCTTGTCTAAAACATGCACTTTCAGGCAACGACACTCCGATGGCCATTATATTTGGCTGGAGTGCGTTTGTACCAATATGCTTCATGAGCGTCATATTGAAGCTATTGTGTGTAATTTTATTGAAGTAACCCACAAAAAGCAGATTGAAGAAAACCTGCATCAAACCATAAATGAGCTGTATGCCTATAAGTATGCACTCGATCAGGCTGCTATTGTGGCCATAACAGATCAGAAAGGAATAATAAACCATGTTAATGATAACTTTTGCCGTATTTCTAAATATACTGCCGAAGAACTGATAGGGCAAGACCATCGGATGATAAACGCCGCTTACCACGACAAGGCTTTTATAAAAAACCTCTGGCACACTATTGCTAGTGGAAAAATCTGGACCGGTGAGATGAAAAACAAAGCCAAAGACGGGAGTTTTTATTGGGTTGATACCACCATTGTGCCTTTTTTAAATGAGCAGGGCAAGCCCTACCAATATCTGGCCATCCGCTCGGATATTACAGAACGCAAACTATCTGAAGAGAGATTAATTGCGCTTAACCAAAGCCTGCAAGAGCAAAACAAAAAATTGACGGAAATTTCCTGGATTCAGTCGCATGTGATCAGGGCGCCACTGGCGAAAATAATGGGCCTTATACCACTGGTTTTAGAACTGAAGGACGATGATGTAGAAAAAGAAAAACTACTCCAATTTCTAAAGCTTTCTGCTGATGAACTTGATGATGTAATTAAGAACATCAACTCAATTACCCAGATAAGCCCTGAGTAGATGGCTATATCTTTTCAGACGAAGCTCTTTTAATTAAAATCGTATCCAGGGTTTCGGTTACAAACTCAGTAACCGGGTATTTGCTTTCAATTACCTTAATCAGCATCTCGGTAGCAATTTGCCCGATCTGAAATGCCGGCTGGCGCACCACGGTTAAAGGAGGGTCAAACAGTTCGGCCACGTCCGAATTGGTAAAGCCCGATATGGCGATATCGTCGGGTACCTTAATCTTAAACTTCCTTAATATGGCCAAACAACTGGTAGTGAGGCGGTCGCTGGCAATAAAAATGGCATCGGGGCGCTCATCTAAATTCAGGAGTTCTTTAATGGCTATTTCTACTTCTTCCTGTATCATGCCACCTTGGTTGCAATGCTTAGTTAACTCGGGGCGGTAACAAATATTATGTTTCTCCAGGGCGTTTTTATAACCATCTAACCTGTTCTGACTAATCATTAAATTGGCCGAATTGGTAAGGTGCGCTATCTGGGTAAAGCCGGCGTTTATTAAATGTTCGGTAGCTTCAAATGAGCCTTTATAGTTATCAGCCGTTACTTTGTGCGTATCAATCTCGGCAGCAACCCTGTCAAAAAACACAATAGGAAAGCCCTTTTCGTGCAGATATTTATACTGGGTAAGATCGGTTGTTTCTGAAGATAGCGATACTAATAAACCATCTACATGCCGCGATAATAAATGCTGCACATTGGCACTCTCGCGCGCGGCCGATTCATGGGTTTGGGTGATAATTACGTGATAGCCACGATTGTAGGCAATAGATTCGATACCATTAATAGCCTGCGAAAAATACGTATTAGCCACCTCGGCCACTACCACACCCAGCGAATGACTTTTCTGATCTTTTAAACTAAGCGCGATAGGATTTGGGCGATAGTTTATTTTCTCGGCATATTCTAAAACCAGCTTTTTGGTTTCATTGCCAATTTCATAACTCCCGTTTAATGCCCTGGATACCGTTGAAGTTGATAATCCAAGCGCCTTCGCAATGTCTTTAATGGTATAAGCCTGAAACATAATCAAAAGCTAATGTAGGCTTTTGGCTATACATAACCCATAAGTTTATGATGTTTATAATGCAATTAATAATTCGCCCCCGGCCACGTTAAACGAATTTACTTAACTAAAAACGTAAAATAAATAGTGTACTTTTTACATGCAATCGTTTCCGGGAACGATTGCACAGTTTTTATCCCCGATATTCTTTTTTTATTTAGTTGGAGTAGTTAACCTTGTTTTAATTAAACCAATAAACAGGCAATTTTTAGGGCTCCATACGGGAGCTGTTGCCTCGAACCAATTATAAAAAATTAACATCTTTTCGTTTTTGACGGCCATGTTATGCCGCATCAATGCGTAGGGAATGTTGTATGTATTTGTGTAAAACCAGAACCGAATTAAACGCACATATAAACCGAATTATGACTAAAACTTTACTTCACATTTGCTTATTGCTGATCCTATCGGTACCGGCGTGGGCACAAAACCGGCAAATAACCGGGCAAGTTTTTGATAATGACACCAACGACCCCATTATTGGTGCCAGCGTAATTATCAAAGGCACTGCACAAGGTGGCCAAACAGATGTACATGGCGGGTTTAAACTCAGCATACCATCAAACGGCAACACCGTGTTAATTATCCGTTACCTGGGTTACAAAAGCGAAGAGGTTACCGTAGGCGATAAAACAACCATCAGCGTAAAACTGAGCAGCAACTCACAACAGCTTAATGAGGTTGTTGCCGTAGGTTTCGCTACCGTTAAACGCCGCGACCTTACCGGTGCTGTATCATCAGTAACCGCCAAACAATTAAAAGACATCCCGGTGGCTTCGGCCGGTCAGGCATTGGCAGGTCGTTTAGCTGGCGTGCAAATCACCCAGTCAGAAGGTTCGCCCGATGCTGATATCCGTATCCGCGTACGTGGTGGAGGTTCAATTACCCAGGATAACTCGCCGCTATATATTATAGATGGTGTGCAAGTTGAGAATGGCTTGAACAATATTTCTCCTCAGGACATCGAATCAATCGATGTTTTAAAAGATGCGGCATCAACAGCCATTTATGGTGCGCGTGGTGCCAATGGCGTTGTAATTATCACCACAAAAGGTGGCCACGAGCAGCGTACTACAGTAAGTTACAACGGTTATGTGGGCGTAGCCAATTTGGCCAAAGAATTAAAGGTGCTTAGCCCTTATGATTTTGTGGTTTACCAATACGAACGTAACCGCTTTAGCCCAAGCGCCGATAGTACAACTTTTATTAAAGATTATGGCCGTAGCTTCGACTCACTTTCGAGATATAAAAATGTACCCGCTGTTGATTGGCAGAAACAGGCTTTAGGCCGCACGGCATTACAGCAGCAGCATAACGTAAGCATTACAGGCGGCACTAAAACTACACAGTTTAATGTAAGCTTTACCAATGACCAGCACGAGGGGACGGTTTTAAATTCTAACTATACCCGTAACCTAATCAACTTCAGGTTCGATCATACTTCTTCAGATCATTTCAGGGTTGGTTTTAATGCACGATATAGCGCACAAACAGTAGACGGTGCTGGTACCTCAAATGCGGGTAGTTCATCTTATAACAACTTACGTAATAGTGTTAAGTACAGGCCATTTAGTGTTCCGGGTATGGATGATAGCAGCATTGACCCTTCTTACCTGGACGAAACCAACCAGGCCGGTAATAACCTTGGTGTAATTAACCCTATTGCCAACGCCAACGCGCAATACCGAAAAAATTACCAGAATGTGCTAGACTTAAACGGTTATGCCAACTACACTTTCAATAAATATTTTGCCTTTAAAACAACATTGGGTGTAGATTTTAATAACCAAAAGCAAAATGCTTTTGATGATGCCATTACTTTTAATGCACGGATTAACGGTAACGGGCAGCCAATTGCCGGTACACTGACCACCAACACCAATACGCTCGATCTTTCGAATGTATTAACATTTAACAATGCGGCTGCAAACTCAAAGCATCACGATATCAACGTGATTGTAGGTAACGAGTTTTACAATCTGCATACAGAAAGTATCACAAACCAGTTTAAATTATACCCGATAGGTATCGACCCGGTTACGGCTTTAAACCAGTTTAACCTGGGTACCATTGTACCTACCTATCCGCTGCAAACGTATGCTACCAGCCACTTGCTTTCCTTTTTTGGCAGGGCCAACTATGCTTATGATAAAAAGTACCTGCTATCGGTTACCTTACGTGCAGATGGTTCGTCAAAATTTGCTCCGGGCCGCCAGTGGGGTTACTTCCCATCAGGTTCATTTGCATGGAAGCTGTCTGACGAAGATTTCATGAAAGATTTCCGTGCCTTATCAAACATCAAGCTTAGGCTAAGTTATGGCACATCGGGTAACAACCGTATAGCCGATTACCTGTACCAACCGGCCTTTAATGCCAATGCGTTATACGGGCTAAATGAAAGCACAACCAGCATCGGTTTCAGTCCGGCATATCTTTTCAACCCGTTATTGAAATGGGAGACCACGGTATCAAAAAACTTAGGTCTTGATTTCGGCATCCTGAAAGACAGGATTCAGATCTCCTTAGATGCTTATAACAACATCACCAAAAACCTGCTGATTAATGTACCTGTGCCTACCAGCTCTGGTTACGCAACCCAATTACAAAACGTTGGTAAAACCGGCAACAAAGGGGTGGAAGCACAAATTAACGCCACCATCATCCAGAAGAAAAACTTTAGCTGGTCGGCTAATTTTAATATCTCATACAATAGCAATAAAATATTGGCATTGGCTCCGGGGCAAACGTCTTACCTGCAAAACTCGGGTTGGGGCGTATCTGGCCAGCCTGCAGATTTTATCGTAAAAGTTGGTTCGCCAGTGGGTAGCGTATATGGTTACGAAAGCGATGGTTACTACAAAACATCTGATTTTAACTATAACGCCGCTACACAAACCTACACACTTAAAGCAGGTGTTGTTGACCCATCGAAAGTTATCGGCACGGCACAGCCAGGTTTAGTAAAATATAAAGATTTAAACGGCGATGGTGTAATTACCGATGCTGATAAAACCATATTAGGCACAACCAATCCGCAAATTACAGGTGGTTTAAATCAGTCGTTCACTTTCTGGAACTTTGATATGAGCGTGTTTGTGAACTTCCAGGCTAAAGCAAAAGTGCTTAACGCCAATGAGATTGAATTCACTAACGGCTATACTTCAAACACCAACTTACTGGCTCAGGAAGGCAGCCGCTGGAAAACAATTGATGCCAGCGGTAACCAGGTTGAAAAAGTTGCAAACGGCGTAGTAACCGGTGCAGCACCGGGTGTGCTCGATGCTTTAAATGCTAACGCTAAATATCCAATCCCGGTTACAGGTAGTGCGGCCTTTTACCCTACCTCATCAGCAGTTGAAAATGCGGCATTCCTGCGCATCAATAATATTACTTTAGGTTACACCTTTAAAGGTGCTTTCTTAAACCGCTTAAAAATAAGCCGACTAAGGGTATATGCTACCGGCAATAACCTGGGCATTATCACCAGCTACTCTGGCTACGATCCTGATGTAAATACACGCCGCGGAACACCGGTTACACCAGGGGTAGATTATGCAGCCTATCCGCGCAGCCGCAGCTATTTATTTGGCGTTAACCTTACTTTATAATATTTGATTTAATACGATCATGAAAAAATATACACCTAATTTACTGGCAGTGTTACTGGGTATAACACTAACAATGCTCGCCTCGTGTAAAAAGTATCTCGAAGAAAATCCTGTCGCATCATTTTCAACAGAATCGGCCTTTAGCAATGTAAACACAGCTACCGATGCCGTACTGGGCGTTTATGCGAGGCTGGCCGGCGATAACGGTTACGGCATCAGGCTAAGTATGTATTACACAGTTGATGCTGACGATTTTGTTGGCCCGCCAAGCAATGCAGCGCCTGATAATGACCGCCGCGATATTGCACGTTATGTTGCCACCCCCAGCAACGCACAGTTAGAGTTACCATTCGAAAACCTGTACACCGGTATAGAAAGAGCGAATATTTGTATCAAATATATTCCCTTGATGTCGGCTTATACAAGCGGCAGCGCATCAGACCAAACTGCTTTAAAAAGATTGTATGGCGAGGCCTTAACCCTGCGTGCCCAGTTTTATTTCGAGCTGATCAGAAACTGGGGCGATGTACCGGCTTCCTATATCCCATCTGCTGATCAGCCTACTTTAAAAATAGGTAAAACGAGCCAAAATGATATTTACGACCATATCATTGCCGACCTGCTAACTGCAGAAGGCCTGGTGCCATGGCGTACCGATATTGCTGGCCGCGATGAGCGGATTACTAAAGGTGCAGTGAAAGGTCTGCGCGCCCGTATTGCTCTCTTTGCAGGTGGCTATTCTTTAAAAAGCAACGGAACGGTTGATCGCCGTAGCGATTATTTAAAACTGTACCAGATCTGCCATGATGAGTGCAACGATTTACTGGCCCGCCGCGATGAGCACACGTTGAACACCAGTTTCCAAACCTTGTTTAAAAGCTATGTTGATGCCCACACGCTTGACCCTACTTACGAAATTATGTTCGAAGTGGCGATGGCAGGCGGTTCGGGCGTTGCCGATAGCAAATTGGGTTATTATGATGGCCCAAGAAGTGTGAACGGAAGCACCAGCTACGGTAACTCAAGCTTAACTGCTACGCCTACCTATTTCTATGCTTTCGACCAGAATGATGCCCGGCGGGATGTTACTATTTGCCCGTACTTTACCAATATTGATGGTACCAAAGCATTGCAAAAATTTACCACCATTTGCAGCGGTAAATTTAGAAGGGATTGGATTACCAACCCTGCTATAGGCCCAACATCGGCAGCGCAGTATTTTGGCATCAACTGGCCTATCCTTCGTTTCTCAGACGTACTGTTAATGTTTGCCGAAACCGACAACGAAATAAACGGTGGCCCAACTGCTGCAGGTATTAACGCGTTGAAAGAAGTTAGGACCCGTGGCTTCGGTGGCAATGCTTCATTAATCGGCACCATCCCTACTGATAAAGCCGGTTTCTTCACCGCCATTAATAACGAGCGTTTGTTTGAGTTTGGTGGCGAAGGGATCCGCAAGTATGATTTGATCCGCTGGAATATATTTCTGCCAACAATCACCACTGCACGTAACAACATGACACTGATGCTGAACAAGCAAGCACCGTATGCTAACCTGCCGCAATCCATGTATTACCAAAATGCATCGCAGACCTTGGTTTACGGTAACTCATTGTATACGCCCACACCATCTGCAACGCCAACCGGTTATACTAAGATTGCATGGATAAGCAATATCACGGCGGCTTATATTACCAGCGATGCACAGGCTTATAAAACTGGGCACAGCGAGTTGCTGCCGATACCACAACAATCGATAGATGCCAACCCATTACTAACCCAAAACCCAGGATACTAATTATTGATTTATTATTTAAAGGCTGCCCCTTTTTCGGGGCAGCTTTTTACTATTTTAAACATCGCCAATGAAAAAACTGCCCATCATAATTAGTCTGCTGCTTTTTACCCAACTGAATCAAGCGCATTCGGCGGACAGGGACAGCACACTGGCCTTTCCTGGTGCCGAGGGCTATGGTAAATATACAACCGGAGGCCGGGGTGGTAAGGTATATTTAGTTACCAATTTAAATGATAGCGGCGAGGGTAGCTTGCGTGATGCCATCCAACAAAAAGGCCCGCGCATTGTGGTGTTTGCTGTATCAGGCACTATCGCACTGGAATCGAAATTAACCATCAGCAACAACGACATAACCATAGCAGGGCAAACTGCACCGGGCGATGGCATTTGCTTAAGAAACTACACCACAACCGTTAATGCTGATAATGTAATTGTACGTTACATGCGTTTCCGGATGGGCGATGAACGTAAGTATGAGGATGACTCTTTCAACGGGCGCAGCCATAAAAACATCATTATAGATCATTGCTCCATGAGCTGGTCTATCGATGAAACGGCTTCGTTCTACTACAACAAAAATTTCACCATGCAATGGTGTATTATTGCCGAAAGTCTTGATCATTCGTTCCATTCTAAAGGGCCGCATGGTTATGGCGGTATTTGGGGTGGCGAGCGCGCAACTTTCCATCATAATTTACTGGCCAGTCATACCAGCCGTAATCCGCGTTTCAGTGGATCGGAAACAGTACCTAATCCGGCCGATGAGTTGGTTGATTTCATCAACAACACAATCTACAACTGGGGACCCAACAGCACCTACGGCGGCGAGCGTGGCAAGTATAATATGATTAACAATTATTACAAACCCGGCCCCGCCACCACAAAAACATTTAACCGCATCTTAAATCCCTGGGCTCCGTTCGGTAAATATTATTTACGCGGAAATGTATTGGTAGGCAACAGCAAAGTTACTGCCGACAACTGGCTGGGTGTACAGGGACAAAAAGACGAAGCTGTTGGTATTGCCAAAACAGATACGGCGATTAAAACAGCCCTGATTGATCATATCCAATCTGCCGAAGATGCTTATCATACCATCCTGCAAAAAGCAGGCGCAAACCTCCACCGCGATCCGGTTGATTTGCGCACTTTGCAGGATGTTGCCACCGGCACAGCCAAAGAAGGCAAAGACCAAAACGGTATTATCGATTCGCAAAAAGACGTGGGCGGATGGCCTGATTTAAAATCGCTGCCAGCTCCATTAGATACCGACCACGACGGTATACCCGACGCTTGGGAAAAGCAACATGGGCTTAACCCTAATGATGCCGCCGATGGCGCAGCATTTAAACTCGACAAGCAATACACCAACCTCGAAATATACCTTAACAGCTTAGTAAAAGAAGTAATATGAATACCCCGATATTAAAGAAATACCTTGTTTATAGTCTCATCCTTGTTGGCTTAGCATTTGCCGCATTCAAGTTACCACAAAAGCATATCACCGTTTATATGATCGGCGATTCAACCATGTCTATCAAAGAGAAACGCGCCTACCCCGAAACCGGCTGGGGAATGCCCTTTGCTAACTTTTTCGATACCACATTAACCATTGATAACCGGGCCAAGAACGGCCGCAGCACCAAATCATTTATTGCAGAAGGTTTGTGGCAGCCGGTTGCCGATAATTTGAAAGAAGGCGATTACCTATTCATCCAGTTCGGCCATAATGATGAAGTAAAAACCAAGGCCACCTATACTAATGAAGAAGATTATAAAAAATATCTATTGCAGTTTGTAACCGTTGCCCGCAGCAAAAAAGCAATCCCGATTTTGATTACCCCGGTAACCCGCAGGCAGTTTGATGCGAGTGGAAAAGTGGTTGCTACACACCCTGTCTATACTGCATTGGTAAAACAGGTAGCACAGGAGAACCATGTACTATTGATAGACCTCGACCAGAAAAGCCAGGACCTACTACAGGAATTAGGCCCTGATAAATCACAGCTCTTATATAATTACTTAACGCCCGGTGAGCACCCAAATTATCCCGAGGGTAAACAAGACAACACCCACTTCAGCGAACTCGGCGCACGCCGCATCGCCGAACTGGTATTAGCTGAAGTAAGAACGATTGCTCCCGATCTGGCCGAACGCATTATCAAACCCAAACCTGCCACCAAATGAGATTAGGGTTATTGATGTTGTTTTGCGCGTGCCTGTCTGCAACGTATGCTCAAACCAAACGGCTCGTTGTTGCGGCCGATGGCAGCGGTAATTATAAAACCGTACAACAGGCCATTAATGCTGTGCCCGATAGCAGTAATCAAACTACCATTATCTACATTAAAAAAGGTATCTATAAAGAAAAACTTGTGCTTCCCGCCACCAAATTACATGTACAAGTACTGGGCGAGGACAAAGATAAAACCATCATCACCTATGATGATTACCACGCCCGTAAAGATAGCACCGGCAAAGAAATAGGCACCAGCGGTTCGGCCAGTTTTTATATTTATGGATCTGATTTTAGCGCCGAGAATTTGACTTTCGAAAACTCGGCTGGGCTTAATGCCGGCCAGGCTGTAGCCGTTTGGGTGGCCGGCGACCAAGCGTTTTTTAAGAACTGCCGTTTCCTGGGCTTTCAGGATACAATGTATACATTCGGTCCAGATAGCCGCCAGCTTTATCTGGATTGCTATATTGAAGGCACGGTCGATTTTATTTTCGGGGCGGCTACGGCCTGGTTTCAAAACTGTACCATCTACTGCAAAAAAGGAGGTGGTTTTGTTACCGCAGCATCTACTCCAAATAGCGCAAAATATGGCTATGTATTTAAAGATTGTAAGATAACCGGCGATGCACCTAACGAAAGTTTCTACCTCGGCCGTCCATGGAGGCCTTACGCCAAAGTGGTTTATATCAATTGCGATTTAGGGGCACATATTATACCCGCAGGCTGGGATTTCTGGCGAAACGAGGCCAACAAAACAACCGCCTGGTATGCCGAATACAAAAACACAGGCGCGGGGTTTAAACCTAACGAACGGGTAAGCTGGTCGCATCAGTTAAACGATGAAGAAGCCAGGCAATACACCATCACCAATGTTTTAAATGGATGGAACCCTAATCCAAAGTCTAAATAAATGAAAAAACTAACAACCCTGTTTTTCATTATCCTGTTATCTGCAAGCTTGTATGCACAGAAACATATTGCCGTTGCGCAGGACGGCAGCGGCGATTATAAAACCGTGCAGGCAGCATTTGATGCCATCCCCCAAAACAATAAAAACCCGATTGAGATCAATATTAAAAAAGGTACCTATAAAGAAGTGCTCCATTTAGATTCGGGTAAAAACTTTGTGACCCTGAAGGGTGAGGACAAAGAGAGTACTGTGCTTACTTTTAATAACCATAACGGTGTTGTTAATGCCAAAGGTGAGACGCTGAACACTTATACTACAGCTTCCTTTTTTCTCAACGGCAGTAACTTTACAGCACGTAATATTACGTTCGAAAACAATGCGGGCTTTACTGCAGGCCAGGCACCGGCTGTATTTGCGCATGGCGATAAACTGCGCTTCTTCGATTGCGCTTTCAAGGGCTTCCAGGACGTTTTGTTTTGCAGCGGACAGGGCTCCAACAGCAGGCAGTATTACCAAAATTGCTACATAGAAGGCACGACAGATTTCATCTTCGGACCGGCGGTGGCGGTGTTTCAAAGCTGCAAGATCTACAGCAAAAAGAACTCACATGTAACGGCTGCCTCAACCGACCAAAATGAACTTTATGGCTTTGTATTTTTTGATTGCCAGTTAACGGCTGATACAAGCTTGCACAGCGTAAGCCTCGGCCGCCCATGGCGGCCTTATAGCAATGTAACTTATATCCGTTGCGATATTGGCGCCCACATTACCCCGGCGGGCTGGAACAACTGGAAAAACCCGGCGAATGAAAAGACTGCCCGTTATGCAGAGTACAAAAGTACCGGTCCGGGTGCAAATCCATCAGCAAGGGCTACTTGGAGCAGGCAGTTAACTGATGACGAAGTAAAGCAATACACGCTTAAAAACATTTTAGGCGGCAAAGACAACTGGAACCCATTAAAAGATAAATAGGTATGCGAAAAATTCTGTTTGTTTTAGCTTGCTTAATCGCCTTGCAGGTAAAGGCGCAAACCACTACAACCTATCCGGCCGAATTAACAGTAGCATCTGATGGCAGTGGTAATTATAAAACCATTCAGGAGGCTGTAAATGCCGTACGCGATCTTTCGCAAAAGCAGGTGGTCATCCATATCAAAAAAGGAATCTACCACGAAAAACTGGTGATCCCATCCTGGAAAACCCATATCTCACTTATTGGCGAGGATGCGGCTAATACCATTATCACCAATAATGATTATTCGGGCAAGGCTTATCCGCGTGGTAAGGATGCTTTCGGTAAAGACAAATTCAGCACCTATACTTCATACACAGTCCTCATTCAAGGCAATGATTGTGTGGCCGAAAACCTGACCATCGAAAATACCGCAGGCCGGGTTGGTCAAGCCGTGGCTTTACATGTGGAAGGCGACCGCTGCGTAATTAAAAAATGCAGATTATTAGGTAACCAGGATACGCTTTACGCGGCCACATCCAACAGCCGCCAGCTTTATCAGAATTGTTATATCGAAGGTACTACCGATTTTATTTTTGGCGAAGCCACTGTGGTTTTTCAGGATTGTACGATTAAAAGTTTGATCAATTCTTATATCACGGCTGCGGCAACTTCGCCCCAACAGCAGTATGGCTTTGTGCTTTTGAATTGCAAGCTGATTGCAGATACCGGCGTAAGCAAAGTTTATCTCGGCAGGCCCTGGCGGCCTTTTGCCAAAACCGTATTTATCCATTGCGAACTGGGTGATCATATTTTGACCGACGGTTGGAATCCCTGGAAAGGCGATGTCCTGTTTCCTGATAAAGAGAAAACTGCTTTTTATGCCGAATATGCAAATACAGGAGCAGGTGCATTAACAAAAGACCGTGTACAATGGGCTAAGCAGCTAAGTGCAAAAGAGGCACAGAGTTACACAATTAAAAACATATTGAGCGGCATGGATCATTGGGAGCCTCAGCCAAACAAATGATAATTGGACATTTAACCATGCAAACGTTTCCGGGAACGATTGCATAAATAATTATACCCGATTAATATTTTAAGCGTAAAAAACTAATTAGAATTGCTTGAAATGAGCCTCGCAAAAGGCCATTCAACCAATCAGAAACCAAATTATCTGAAGAGATATTTATGAAGATATTTAATAAAACCGGCAGTTGTTTACTGCTGGCGATTATACTTTTTACTGGTGCACATGCACAAAATGCCAAACCTAAAAAGCAAGCTCAACCTGATGCTTTCGGTGGTATGATTTTGTCTAAAGTGCAGCAACCGGTGTTTAAGAAGGATACCATTAGTATTGTACGCTTTGGCGCTAAGGCCGATGGTATTACACTAAATACTTCGGCTATCAACAATGCCATTAACGCTTGTAATAAAGCAGGTGGCGGCGTGGTGGTGGTGCCGACTGGAATTTGGCTAAGCGGCCCGGTTGTGCTTAAAAGCAATGTAAACCTGCACATCAACCGCGATGCAATTTTATTGTTTACTAAAGACTTTGATCAATACCCCTTAGTAGCGGGTAATTGGGAAGGTTTGCCATCGGCACGTAACCAATCGCCTATATCGGGTAAAAACCTCGAGAATGTAGCTATAACAGGCTCGGGCATTATAGATGGTAACGGCGATGCCTGGCGCATGGTTAAAAAAGACAAGCTAACCGATACACAATGGAAAAACCTGATAGCCTCGGGCGGCTTTGTGAGCGAAGATAAAAAGACCTGGTACCCGTCAGAAAAAACAGTTAAAGGCACACAAACCAAGCAGCCCGGCGTATTGCTGAACGGCAAAACGGTTAAGGATTTTGAAGATATTAAAGACTTTCTTCGCCCAAATCTTGTGGTGCTAGAAAGCTGTAAAAAAGTGTTGCTCGAGGGTGTTACTTTCCAAAATTCGCCCGCCTGGAACCTGCACCCTTTAATGTGCAGCGATATTACCGTGCGCAACGTGCAGGTAAAAAATCCGTGGTATGCACAGAAT
>CAHJXH010000111.1 GCA_903644075.1 Sphingobacteriaceae bacterium
GATGGAAAAGCAAGCCATGGGTTAACTCGTCAACAGAAAAACCTGAAAGCAACGGAGAGGCTAAGGGGAAAGCAAAAGTTTCCCACAATAATTTCAATCCATGCCCTCCCGAAGTTGGGTTATGGCCTTTAGATAAATAGGTTACAACAATTGCGAGGAATGACACCACAGCAGGTACACTTATCCAAATCCCATTGATAATCCATTTACCTAAAATGGTATGTGCACGCGAAACCCTGATCCAGATGATACAAAGCCCGGCAGCATAAAACCACATGAATGATGATTTGCAGACAAAGCCCACCCAGCCCGAAAGCAGGATGAAAAGTATCAGCTTCCAATCTTTAACCCGGTTAAATGATAAACAGCCATACATAAACCATCCGCCGAAGGCGAACAGTAAAACCTCGCCGCCGTTATAAAATACATAAGGGATAATGTAAAACATCTGGCAGGCGATAAAGGCCACACTAACAGCTGATACATTGGCCGTAAAGCCGGCTTTTTTGAAGAATTGATAAAAGCCAAACAAGCCTATTACCTCGCAAAATAAAATAGTTAATGCGCAAGCCTGCCCCACGTTTATGTGAAAAATACTTACGAAAAAATATGGAATCAGATATTGCCCCGGCGACCACCAGCTCAAAAACTCGCCATAATCTTTAGTGATATCCAATTGGTCTGGCGCTACCAGCATATTAAAGCCGCCACCATGCTCCATCGAGCGCATTACCTGGAATCCCCAACTGGGATCAGGGAAAATAGCCATTGGGTGCCGGAAAATTGCGAAAGCCGCACAAGCGGTAAGGATAACAAGTATTGTGAGTATAATTTTAGGAAGCTGTGTTTTGAGTAGCGCCATTAAAAACTGTTTTTTTGAATAGATGAGGCTAATTTAATATAATTATTTAATGTAAGTTTTGGATGGGGGAGACATATCGCTTAGATATGATTTATAGTTATACACCTTATCATTATAAGGGCTACCATGTACAGAAGGCGAATTGTCCTAAAGCTTACCCCTTATGAGCGTTTTTGCAAAGAGCACTGGCAGTAGTTTTCCCCTTAAAAGTGGAAAGCAAAGGCATTACCAATTGCACTTACTTTAATAAGGGGTAGAAATTGAATAGGTAACTGTACCCAATTTTATTTAAGTTTTACATGACAAGCTACCCCGGCTTTTTAACTAATTTTGCAGCCTTTAATAACACAGGGTAATGAGGATTGCAATAAACGGATTTGGCCGCATAGGCCGCATATTTTTACGTAACATCATAAACCAACCCAATATAACCGTAGTGGCTATAAATGATATAACCGACACGGCCACACTGGCCCATTTGTTTAAATACGATTCGGTACATCGTGGCTTTAAAGGTACGGTAACTGCAGATAGCAGCAACCTGTATATAAATGGCCAGCAAATTATTGTACTGGCCGAAAAAGATCCTGTACAACTGCCCTGGGAAGAGCTGGATATCGATCTGGTGATTGAGTCTACCGGTAAATTTGCCTCTAAAGCAGGTGGCGAAATGCATTTGGCAGCAGGGGCCAAACAGGTAATATTATCAGCCCCGGCAGATAAAACAGTACCAACTATTGTGCTGGGTGTTAATGATGATCAGATCGATCTGAGTTCGCTAATCTTATCCAACGCCTCATGCACCACTAACAATGTGGCGGCTATGGTAAAGGTATTGGATGATAACTGGGGGGTAAAAGAAGGCTACATTACCACCGTGCATTCCATGACCGGCGACCAAAACCTGCACGATGCCCCGCATAAAGATCTGCGCCGTGCACGTGCGGCATCTGCATCCATCATCCCTACCTCAACCGGTGCGGCTAAGGCTATCACCAATATATTTCCGCACCTTGATGGTATGTTGGGCGGGGCCGGCATCCGTGTACCCGTATTAAATGGTTCGCTCACAGATTTTACCTGCGAACTAAATAAACCTGCCACCGTAGCCGAGATCAACGCCGCCTTTAAAGCAGCAGCCGATGGCCCGATGAAAGATATTCTGGAATACACCGAAGATCCTATTGTATCGACAGATATTCTGGATAACCCACATAGTTGTATTTTCGACGCGCTTTTAACATCTGTTGTTGGCGGACTTACCAAAGTGGTAGGTTGGTACGATAACGAAATGGGGTACTCAAGCCGGTTGGCTGATCTGGTGATGATGATTGAGGCAGAAGCAAGAAACAAGAGAAAAAAATCAAAAAAGAATTAACCTGTAGAGACACAATATCTTGTGTCTCCTATTGAATAAGTAATGTAACACGGGAGACACAAAATATTGTGTCTCTACGAAAAACGTTTATGATAAAATTTATTTCTGCTGATGACGTACTGCCACTTCGCAACGAGATTTTGCGTGAAGGCAGGCTTAGTTTGGATGAATGCCGTTTTAAAGGTGATGACGGCGAAAATGCTTTCCATTTAGGCTACTATGCCGGTGATGAGCTGGTTTGTGTAGCCTCTTTCCATTTGCAGGAACATGAAAAATTTACCGGTACAGGCTATCAATTGCGTGGCATGGCTACTGCGGCCAGCTATCAGGGTAAAGGCATAGGTAATCAACTGGTTAACTTTGCCATTGTATACATGCGTGGCCAAAAGGTTAACTATGTATGGTGTAATGCCCGCAAGGTAGCGGCCAAATTTTATTTGAGCTTGGGTTTCGAAATTATTTCTGATGAATTTGATATCCCCGGTATCGGACCGCATTACGTGATGTATTTGAAGATACAGTAATCTTGACCGTAGAGACACAATACTTTGTGTCTCGTGTTTGATATTAACAAACCTGCATAACGAGACACAAGGTGTTGTGTTTCTACGGGAGAATAGGCAATTAACAATAACTTATTGTATCAATCACACACCTTTTTTAATTAAAGGTTCGGTTTTTAGAATTAATTTATCAGATTTGGAAACGTTTACGTACCGACAATATTCAACATGAAAACAATAGACCAAGTTAATTTCTCAGGTAAAAAAGCCCTTATCCGGGTAGACTTCAACGTTCCGCTTGATAAAGACTATAATATTACCGACGATAACCGCATTACGGGCGCTTTGCCAACTATTCAAAAAATCTTGAAAGAAGGTGGCGCTGTGATCCTGATGTCGCATTTGGGTCGCCCGAAAGATGGTCCGACTGAAAAATATTCATTAAAGCATGTGGTAAAACACCTGTCAGACCTGCTGGGCCAGCAAGTAGAATTTGCTGACGACTGCATTGGCGAACAAGCTGTAGAAAAAGCAAAAGATCTGAAAGCTGGTGAAGTTTTATTGCTGGAGAACCTTCGTTTCTACAAAGAAGAAGAAAAAGGTGATAAAGATTTTGCAGAAAAGCTATCAAAATTAGGTGATGTATATGTGAACGATGCCTTCGGTACTGCTCACCGTGCACACGCTTCTACAGCAGTTATTGCACAGTTTTTCCCTAACGCTAAATATTTCGGTTACTTAATGGCCGGCGAGTTAGCTAACGCTGAGAAAATCCTTAATCATGCCGAAAAACCTTTCACTGCCATTATGGGTGGTGCTAAAGTTTCAGACAAAATTGAGCTGATTGAAAAACTGTTAGAGAAAGTTGATAACCTGATCATCGGTGGTGGTATGGCTTACACCTTTGCTAAAGCGCAGGGTGGTACTATCGGTAACTCGTTATTAGAAGCCGATAAACAAGAGTTAGCACTAAGCTTGCTGGAAAAAGCAAAGGCTAAAGGTGTTAACATCATTTTGCCTACAGATACCATCATTGCAGATGATTTCTCTAACGATGCAAAAACCGGCGTAGCGCCAACCAATGCTATTCCTGATGGATGGCAAGGTTTGGATATCGGCCCTGAAACTGTTAAAGCTTTCAGCAAAGTGATCGAAGAATCAAAAACTTTATTATGGAATGGCCCAATGGGTGTTTTCGAAATGGAATCATTTGACAAAGGAACCAAAGCAGTTGCCGAAGCAGTAGTACGCGCAACTAAAAACGGCGCTTTCTCATTAATCGGTGGTGGCGATTCTGCAGCGGCAGTTGCTAAATTTGGCTTAAGCAATGATGTGAGCTATGTATCAACAGGCGGTGGCGCGTTGTTAGAGTACATGGAAGGCAAAGAGCTGCCCGGTGTAAAAGCAATTAACGAATAATTTTAATTTTTCTTAATACATGGAAAAGGCTTCGGGAAACTGAGGCCTTTTTTGGTCTCTAATACATTGCAGTCGCTCGGCTCTTGCCGGGTGGCCAATATTTAGCGGCCTCGGGCCGTTTTTTAATTATATAAACCAGCGGTTGCAATAGTAATCGTTAGGTAGAGCCGAGCGATGCTATATTAATTCATAACAAAAGAGGCTGTGCTTAATAGCAGCCTCTTTTGTTATGAATTAATGGGAATTTATTTAGTTACAGGGCAGTTGTGACATGTAGTTGCCAGAGATGCCATGCTCAGATAATAGATTGTGCCGCCACTGTTAACCTGCACATAAATTGTGAAGGATCCCATTCCACTTATCTGAAAGGTTGCTTCCGGGCCGCTTGAGTTAATTAATGTAACAAACGACTGATTAGAGCTCCATGCCGAATAGGTAGAACCCGGATCGGCACCATCAACGCTATATGTGTAGGCTTGCCCGTTATAAACGGTTGACGAACCTACAAGATAAGGGGCAGAAGTGCGGAGCTTTAGCACGGTTTTGTTTTCAATCTGGGGCTGTGTCACAGTTGTAGAGGTGCTTTCGCTTGGGTTGGCTGTGTCGACCGAAATTTTTGATGTTTGGGCGAAACCCGAAAGGCAGCATACGCAGATGCCGCACAATAATGTGATTTTTTTCATGATGATAAAATTTAGTTATTACAATATAAGTGTTGAGTTTCCTTTTGAGAAATAAATTAGAATTAATGTTATTTCAATAATTACCTAGAGTTAAAATGACCTTTTTTCTGTTAAATCTTTTAAAAAATTTCCGAAGATTATAATTGTAAAATTATGCCAGGATATAGTTGGAATGTGGCTTGCTGAAATGCGATCTATTGTGGTATTGATACCAATAAATGAGATTGTATTTTATATTATTGATAATCGTATTTTAGGTTAATAGTTTAGTAATATAAAAAGCAATTAAATGGCGGTATTGAAAGAAAGAAATCACATTATTGATGCCGGAAAAGGGTTAGGAATTTTACTTGTAGTGCTGGGGCATTCCCTGCAGAGAAATATCGACAGCTATGATGCAAATATATTTTTCCGCATCATTTATTCTTTCCACATGCCTCTGTTTATGTTTTTGAGTGGATGTGTGGCAAAATATGGTAGCCCTCAGTCTGTTACTAAAAATATTAAACGATTGGTATTGCCTTTTTTTGCATGGTATATAATTGCTGTAGTGGTTATTGGGATCGAGGAAAGGCAAATTCCTGATTTTGTTCAAAGCATTATCCAGTTAATTAAAAGTCCTGACTATGGTTTGTGGTTTTTATGGGTTCTGTTTTTGTGCCATATTTGTTTTTACGTCCTTTCCAGAGTCCAAAAACTGGCAGGAGTTGCAGGGGCTGTACTTGCATTTTTACTTATTCAAATTATTCCGGTCAATATCCTGGGTATTGGATTGCTGAAAATATATTTTGTTTATTTTGTTGCAGGTTATATCGCCATACGTTACAAACATGTTTATACAAAGAGGCGTGTTTACTACATGCTTTTATCTGTCATTATATTTATAATGTGTTTCCCTTATTGGCAAAGGGTAGATGTAGGTAGGTTGAGCCAGTTATTATCACATTTTCCCTCTGGTGTTATTACTCATATCCAATATGTATCAAAATTATTTCGTTACCTGGTTGGGTTTGCCGGCATAGGGATGATATTGAGTTTAATATACCTTATACGAAATGTTAAATACCTTATAATGTGTTTAACAAAGATTGGGTTGTACACCTTAGAGATATACGTAAGCCATCAGCTAATGTTAACTAAAGGAATAACGGGAAATAGTACCATTAATGTTTTAATATGCTTTATAATTGCGCTTTCAGGTTCTTTATTATTGGCGTTCATATTAAAAAAAGTTCCGTATGTTAAAACCATACTTTATGGAGAGCCGTCCAGAAAAAAAGAAGTAATTGTTGTGGCAACCTATTAACTATCCTTAAAGATCTCATGCTAAAACTTTCCGGTAATCACATTACTACTACAGCTTAATACCGCGCGTATTTGCATCACTTGCTTAAAACTTCCTGTCCCTTGTACCGTCACTGCATCTTCGGCGTTTTTTACTAATTTAGTACATAAATAAAAATTCATGCGCTTACTCCTTTCCCTGCTTATCCTGCTTACGGGTTTCTCGGCCATTGCCCAGCAACAAGCCCCGCCCGATGCCGCTTATATTAAAGCCAACTACACCAAGTATGAGTACCAGATACCCATGCGCGATGGTAAGAAACTGTTTACCTCGGTATATGTACCTAAAGATTCGAGCAAGAAATATCCCATTATGATGGATCGTACTTGCTACAGCGTGGCACCTTATGGAGCGGATAAATATAAAGGCAGCCTGGGCCCGTCACCACAGTTTGTGCACGATGGATTTATTTTTGTTTACCAGGACGTGCGCGGCCGTTGGATGAGCGAAGGTATCTACGAGGAAATGACCCCCGAATTGGAAGAGCATAAAACTAACAAAGACGTTGATGAAGGTACCGACACTTACGATACCATAGACTGGCTGATTAAAAACCTGCCAAACAATAATGGTAAAGTAGGGGTATGGGGAATTTCTTATCCCGGTTTTTATACTACAACGGCATTGCTGAGCCGCCACCCTGCATTGGTAGCTGCTTCACCCCAAGCCCCGATTGCCGATTTATGGCGCGATGATGGCTGGCATAACGGCGCATTCTTTTTAGTAGCTAACTTTGGCTTTTATCCCGGTTTCACCAACCGCCAGGATGATAAACCTACCCAGCGCCGTGCTAAGGGTTTTGATGCCGGTACCGAAGATGGCTATGAGTTTTTTATGCGCATGGGCCCAACCCGCAATACCAACGATAAATATTACAAAGATACCATCCGCCTGTGGAGCGAAATGCTGAACCACCCAAACTACGATCAGCATTGGAAAGACCGTAACGTATTGCCTCACCTGCACGATATTAAAACTGCCGTACTGGTAACAGGTGGGTGGTATGATGCTGAAGATTTATATGGAGCCATCAACACCTATAAAACCCTGGTTAAGAAGAACCCGAATACGCCTGTTTACTTTGCTATGGGCCCTTGGGTACATGGCGGTTGGGCACGTGGCCCGGGCGATCATTTAGGTGATGTTGATTTCGGCGGGCCGACTGGTCCGTATTACCGCGATAGTATCGAGTTTAAATTCTTCAGCCATTATTTGAAGGGTACCGACCTGAGCATTCAACCCGTAAACACTTTCGAAACCGGGGTTAACAAATGGAAAACTTATAAAACCTGGCCGCCAAAAGAGGCTCAGGACAAAAACCTGTACCTGCTGGCTAATGGTAAACTATCATTCACCGCGCCATCGGCAGTAAAAAATACTTACGAAGAATTTATATCCGACCCATGGCACCCGGTGCCGTTTATTAACGGTATTGATATGGATATGAAACGCGAATACATGACCGGCGACCAGCGCTTTGCTGCCCAACGACCTGATGTACTAACCTGGCAAACCGATAGCCTCGACCACGATGTTACCCTTGCCGGTAATATCTGGGCTAACCTTAAGGTAGCCATCACCGGTACAGATGCCGACTGGGTGGTTAAAGTGATT
This sequence comes from Sphingobacteriaceae bacterium, assembly GCA_903644075.1. Classification (GTDB taxonomy): domain Bacteria; phylum Bacteroidota; class Bacteroidia; order Sphingobacteriales; family Sphingobacteriaceae; genus Mucilaginibacter. The sequence goes on from CAHJXH010000111.1 coordinate 7,805, forward strand.
GACGTTTACCCGGATTCGACCCAGAATAACAAATGGGTTGGTAAGGATGTGCACCTATCAGGCTATCAGCAAATGGTGCGTAGCGAAAGTATGCGCGGTAAATACCGTAACAGTACCGAGCACCCGGAACCATTTGTACCCGGACAAGTTACCCCGGTAAACTTCGAGCTGCAGGATATACTGCACACCTTTAAAAAAGGCCACCGCATTATGGTGCAGGTACAAAGCACCTGGTTCCCGCTTATTGACCGTAACCCGCAGAAGTTTGTGGATATTATGAAGGCAACGGATAAAGATTTCCAAAAAGCTACCCACAAGGTTTATACCAGCAAAGAGCACCCGAGTTATTTAAAGGTAAGGGTGATAGAATAACAACAAGCCAGGGTGTTCCGTTTTTTGAGAGCGGAACACTTTGGAACACCCGGAACACCTTGACAAGATGTTCAAAATAGCCCTATTTGATGTCATAAAGCCGGTTTTTGATGCCATATTGCAAAATGACTTAAAAGTCCGGAACACCCCCATTTGTGTATCGTCCTGAAAAGAGTTTACGCTTGGGTTGGGGGAGATGTGGCTGTTAATTACAACTCAAACTTTTCCTTAAAGTTAATGTTGTTAATTTAAATCTTATCAACATTCAATGAGAGGTTCAATCCTTATTCTTTTCGTTTTATTGGCATCGTGCAAAAGTCCGGAAACTAAATCTGTGCAGCAAAATGCCACGCAAAAGCAGGTTGTTGTTAAAAAGGATTCGGTACAGTTCTCCCAGCCATTTGTCAAAGATTTATATGCCAAATCTGATCTGGTAGTGCGTATAAAAGTATTGAGCGCAGTTAAAAATCAGGACGTCTATATTGTAAGTGCGAATTTGATCTCGACCTACAAAGGAAAACTCGTTACTGAGTCGCCATTAAAATACGAAGCCTTTTTAGAAGAAGGTGACTACAAAGAATTTTACGGAAAAGACCTCATCGTTTTTCTGAACGCCAATAAGCACGATCCCAAACTTTTTGCAGCCGGTGTACATTGGGGGCGCACTGAAGCCAATGTAGAATTTGCTTATAGCGAAGAGTTAAACAATTACATCTTAAAGCTTAAATAAAATGCTGTTACCATCATATCAAAGCCTTGTTACAAATTACCCCGGCAGTCAGTACACCTCTTTGCAGGTTAGGGATTTGGTGAAGGGCGATATTGAAAGCCATGCGCCAACCTTGGTGAATACATGTGTAATCAGGATGAGCAGGGCGTTTAATTATGCCAATAGTGGCAGTCTGTTCGATATACCCAAGGGCTATCCGGGACTATTAACTTTTAAAGGCGGCGACGATCTTAATTATGCCATCAGGGTAAGCGAATTCAATAATTATTTGAATCACCATTATTGCAAGCCAACCACTACACTGATACGTAAAAATGGACAGTTTGATATGAAGGCGTTGCAAAATCAAACAGGTATCATCAGGTTTGAGGTAAGTGGTTGGAGCGATGCCACCGGGCACTTCAGCTTATGGGATGGTGCATGCCAGTACTGCGGCGATCATGATTATTTTGCGATGAAACAAACCTCATCTATTTCATTCTGGAAATGTTGATTCGGGATCTCTATTTGTATTTATAAATCTTCAGAAACCTCAATCGGTCACTTACCTGCTTAATCCACTCGCGGGCCATTAATTCGTGTGCGGGTACGGTTGGATGTACGCCGTCCCATATCCAGTAGTTCACAGAAGTATCTTTAATTACTTTGTCGAACATGGCAGGGTAATCAACAATCACCGCATTAAACTCCGCAGCCAACTTAAGTACTATTTGTTTACGCTGATCAACGCTGTTTTTCCAAAGATCGAAATGTTCGTTAGTGCGGCTACCGGGATATACAAAAGGTAAACCAAGCATAATAAGCAGGTCTGGATTTTGCTGTTTGCTTTGGGTGAGTATAGCCCGATAGTCAGTTTCAAATTGAGTGAGCGGATCGCCTGCCGGTATATTGCGGATATAGGCATTGGTATCATTTACACCTACCAAAATGCTGAGTACATCAGGTTTAATATCCAATGCATCAGTTTGCCAGCGGGCCTTTAAATTGGCAATAGTGTTGCCGCTTATGCCACGGTTATAGAAATGAAAATCATTGTGTGCAAAATCGGCACCAATGCGGGCCGCGATGTTAGAGGCATAACCATGCCCCATTACATGGTTCAAATCGTTTTGGTCGCGGCCACGGTTGCCATCGGTTATCGAATCGCCCTGGAATAAAAAGACGAGGCCATTTTTGTCGGGTGTAGTATTGGTGCTTTCGGCTAATGCATCAGCAGCCAGGCCTAAAGACAGGCTGGCTATTGTTGATGCTTTGATAAAGGTACGGCGCGATGATTTGGGCATGATTTAAGTTTTATAATTCGGGCGTTACAAACGCCCGGAAGTGTTAAGAACGCGTTACAAACGCGCGCAAGTAAAGCTCTTTTCTGTGTTTTTTGTCATCCTAAATGTAATGAAGGATCTTCTTAACTTGCTTAGCCGTCGCAGAAGATTCTTTGCTATCGCTCAGAATGACAAGGTTATATTAGAGATGGTGTGGTGATTTGGACATGTAACTCTGTCTTTTTTTGTCATCCTGAATGTAATGAAGGATCTTCTTCAGTTTGTATTGCCGCTACTCAAGTAGCAGAAGATTATTAATCAGTACGATTGTTTATTTATTGGCATTAATGAGCTCCCTACGGTCGGTTATTCACTATCGTTACCCATGACATGTTTATTAAGTGGCTGATTTTCAAACATGTCATTGAACCCTTAGAGGCCCCGGATTTTATAACTCAGAATGACAAGGTTGAGGTTTAAAATCTTGTCTCTTATTTCTTGTCTCTTGTTTCTTGCATCTCTTTAAATTCCCAGCTCTTCCATCAACTTATTAACCTTTTCTTGCATGGCGGTCAGCTCTTTTTCCAATTTACTCACACGGGCTTCTAGTCCGGCTACTGATGGTTTTGTTGATACATCGATTTCGTCATCTTCCGGGAAATCCAGACTTTCGCCCAGCAGATGCATGTAGCGTTGTTCTTTTTGTCCGGGGCGTTTGGGGAGTTGGGTAAGGTAAGGCATATCGCCGCTGCCTAATTTTTCAAGGGCTTCCTGTACATCGTCCAGAGATTCAAACTCGTATAAACGGCCCGAGTTGGTATTGAGCTCGCCGGGTGTCTGCGGTCCGCGCAGCAGGAGCAGGCAAATTAATGCTACCTCTGATGGTACCACCGGGAAAACAATGGCAAAATTATGCTTGTATTTAATGGCACGGCTGGATCCGCCTGTGGCTGTCGAGATCAGGCCTTTTCTTTTCAGGGTATCAAGCGCTGTAATTACCGTATTATCGTCATACTCCACCACCGGTTTGCGTGCCGATTTTTGGTTGCAGGCCGCCACCAGGGCATTCAGGGTCATGGGGTAATAGTCAGGCGTGGTGCGACTTTTTTCCATTAGCGAGCCTAATACGCGTATCTCTTCGTTATTTAATTTGGGTAATTGGTCCATCTCAATAGTAAATTACGGAGCCAATATTACGATAAAAAAAGAAGTTTCTACCGACCACTGAACTCCTATTCGAAAACAATCGTCTTGTTCTCATAAACCAACACACTATCATCATAAACCATTTGCAGCGTTTTGGTCAATACTTTCATAACGTATTAACGGTCGTTATAATCTGAATCTCTTTTAGCGTTAAATATGCCCGAAAGGGCAGCCCAATTTATTCCTGAGGATGAATTTCTGAAAAATTTAGACATCGCATCGCCTAGCGGTAAATCCTTTATAGTTCCATCTGCTTCAAACACACGCAAGCCAGGATGCCTGCCACCATCGCCTGTGTATGTTGCATGGAAATAGCTGTTACTGCCCGACTGATAAATAGTTCCCTCTGGTTTACCTTTAAACTTACCTATTGCTTTAAAATTTGCCGGGTTGGCGCCCTGTGCAACACAAATACCAGTAGTATGCCCCATTAAACCGTGAGTTCGGCCGCCTGCCCAGTTCCAGTCGCCATAGGTAAAATATACATGTTTGCCATCGGTAAAAACTCCCCTGTCAATTGCCGAAAATGATGCGCTGTTATCACGGTTGCCTAATAGCACTAATTCTCTCTTATCTGTATCATAACAATATATGGCTGTTCCCTGGTAAAAAATGCCATGCCAGCCAAAGCCCTTATCCAATGTAAGCAGCTTTAAATGTGTAGCATTTATATCATTATTTACCAGTATTATATTTTGCTGATAAAAGTAATGGCTGCCATCAAACGCATATTGCGTGTTCCATTGGTCGTCTTCAACGTATAAGTAGGTAAAACTAGCAGGGTTTGCACGCTTAATTAAAGCCCCTTTATAATATACATGGTATTTATCGCGCACATATTCGATTGGTCTATTGTTCTTGTTCGCATCAAATTTAATGGGCTTAAGAGTATTGGCATCGGCACCATTAACAATGTTTTGTTTGTAATACAGATGCTTTTTATCAAAACTGTAGTAACTAAACAGGTGAGTAAAAGTAGCGGCATCAGCTTGTTTTAAAAGTATGTTGCCGTAAAAAACCTGGCGTTGATTTGTAATGAAATTATTGCCAAGGTAAATGCTCTCTGCCGGCTTTAAGCCGGGGATAATTTCTGTTTTAAAATAAACATGATTACTGTCTTTACCTGTGGTGCCATAATCGCTCACTACATTAAGCGGCTTAAATGTTTTCACATCGGCGCCTTTCACCAAATAATAACCATCAGAAAGTCTGTTATAATATACCTTTCCCTCGCTTTTAACATAACAATTGCTGTATGGATAGCTTTCCTCGTTTCCATGAAGGTCAACGTCCGAATGGTGGGTGCTTATAATTATTGCGCCTAACGTCAGCACAAAAATTAATCCCATGCAAATAAAGAAGTATCGGTAATAGGTTGGCATAAGGTTGATATTTAAGCTTTAACAGTAACAGCATGAGGTTGTTTTAGGTTGTGATAAGGGTGGCAAGGTGTGCTTATTGTATCGGGAAAGAATGCTGTTGTTTAAATCTAAATTGATGTACCTATATTTATTGCCGATACCCCTGCCTATGCACAATGAAAAACAATCTTCTAATCAAGCTTTCATTAGCTTGTTGTTTAATGCTTTTGGGGGTAAAAAGCACCTATAGCCAGGCCCGTAGCGGTGTTGGGTTCTCGTATGGTTTTAATAAGCCTTTCTCTGGTGATTATAGTGCCGGCGCAGGCTGGCAAATTTTGGGTAGTATCGCCCTCACCGGTAAACTGGCGCTTTCGCCTTATGTAGGCTATGATAACCTGAAAGGTAATATGCGTTTTAACACTACATCGCCGGATGCGAGTGGGGGTTATCGTAGTGGCAGGATTCAAAATGTAGACCTGATCAATGCCGGTATCGATGCTAAATATTATCTCAATAATTACTTTTTTGTAAAAGGAGGAGCCTTGGTTTACGTTGCCGGTGGTAATGAGGATATCATTAATCCGGGTATAGGTTTATCGGGCGGGGCAGGGCTCTCTTTGCCGGTTGATGAACATCTTAAATTCGAGTTTACCGGCTACTCAAATGTGGTTTATATACAGCCTGCCAGCGGCCACGGCATTACGTCCTATGTGGGAATCAGGGCGGCTATCTATTTCGACTTTGGAAAGCCGCTGCTCAGGTAACTCAATCTGTAATTCGAAGCAAATTAAACACTTATAAACAACAAAGCCCGGCCGCAAACCGGGCTTTGTTGTTTAAGTTAAAATTGTTAAAAACTTTTTGTGGGAAAAAGTGGTATAAAGTGGAGAAGACGTGTTACTTTTACGTTGGAATTTTACCATAACTGTATAGATGTCTCACTTTTTAGGAGAATTTGAGTGTAAACTGGATGCCAAAGGACGGATGATGATCCCTACTGGCCTCAAACGTCAGCTTCCGGAAGCTGAGGCAGAGGGTCTTGTGATCAACCGTGGCTTTGAAAAGCACCTGGTTATCTATACCCGGAAAGAGTGGAATCTGATCATTGAAGATCTGGCGAAGCTTAATCAGTACGAGAAAAGAACCCGCGAATTTATAAGATATTTTACACGCGGCGCTACAGAATTATCATTAGATGCATCGGGCCGTATTTTACTGCCAAAAGCATTGCTGGAATATGCCGGTATCGGCAACGATGTAGTGCTGGCTTGCCAGTTGAACAAAATAGAAGTTTGGGATCAGAAAGCCTATGATGGCCAGATGGATAGCGAGCCTGAAAACTTTGCTAACCTGGCCGAAGAGGTAATGGGTGGTTTAGGAAGGAGAAACGATGGATAATACTTACCATACTCCTGTAATGCTGGCCGAATGTATTGAGGGTTTAGAAATTAAACCTAACGGTACTTATGTAGATGTGACCTTCGGCGGTGGTGGCCATTCGCGCGAGATCATGAAACACCTGGGCGAAAAAGGCAAATTGGTTGCTTTTGATCAGGATGCGGATGCGCAGCAAAATATGATTGCTGATGACCGTTTCATTTTTGTAGATCAGAACTTCCGTTACCTCAAAAATTTCGCCCGTTTACATGGGGTTATCCCGGTCGATGGAATCCTGGCAGATCTGGGTGTTTCGTCGTACCAGTTTGATCAGGCCGATCGTGGTTTCTCGATCCGTTTTGATGCCGAGCTGGATATGCGCATGAACCAGTCGGGAGACTTAACCGCCAAACAAGTGGTTAATACGTATGCCGAGGCCGACCTCCATAGAATTTTTGGCATTTATGGGGAGATCCAGAATGCAAAATCACTCGCACGTACGGTGGTAACCGCAAGGTTAAATGGTTCGATTGATACCATTGCAGATTTAAAAAAC
>CAHJXH010000112.1 GCA_903644075.1 Sphingobacteriaceae bacterium
CAGCAATTTGGCGATACCAGTCAGGAAGATGTTTACAATCTAAACCCGGCACTTAGTTTGAAAGCACTTATAACCTATGTAAAAGCCAAGCTCAATATACCACAGGTGCGCTATGTTGGTAACCTTAACCAGGTTTGTAAAAAGATATTATTATTCCCGGGTGCGGCAGGCGGGACAAACCAGATCACAGCCATTAGTAAAATACAGCCCGATGTAATGTTATGCGGCGAAATATCCGAATGGGAAACTGCCGAGTACGTGCGCGATGCCAACGCCAAAGGCAAGCAACTTTCGCTTATATTAATGGGCCACATTGCCAGTGAAGAACCCGGGGCTGAATTTATGGCGCAATGGCTCAGAGATAAATTTCCGGGTATTAAAACAACACATATACCATCAGGAAATTCTTTATCTTTTATGTAGCAAATAACATAAATCAGCATAATTCAACATCTTAAATCTTACTTAAACAAGTAATTGATTTTTACCTTCCGAAAAGCCACCTTTGATATTAGTTAATTAACCTAATTCTATTAATTTACAAGAAAGTAGTGCGATGGTACCTGCAACAGCTTTGTCACAACCGTGCTTTTTAAATACAACAAATTTATTGATCGTTATTTAATTACTAAGCTGAAGGTTTATGAGATATGCATTACTAATTATTAACCATGTTTCACCCAGGCAAACCCAGCGACTAATTGAACGGTTAAACAACGACTATTTCGACTTTTACATTCAGCTTGATAAAAAGGCCGATATTAAGCCATACGAGAAATTAAAAGATATACGTAATGTATTCTTTATCAATAAAAGGGTTAATGTATACCCGGGGGGGTATACGGCATTAAAAGCTACAATGACCAGCCTCTCCCAGATCATTAAATCTGAAATTAAATACCATTCCATCAGCCTTATTAATGGCAGCGATTACCCCACCAAGCGTGCCGATGAAATTTGTGACTTTCTGAACATCAATAAAGGCAAACAACTCATTGCTTTTGATGAGGACTGGAGCGCGTCGATCCCAGAAAAAATCAATAAGTATTATCTCCTTGATTATAATTTTACCGGCAAGCCATTCGTCGAGAAATTATTTAATAGGATTTCCGGTAAGCCCGAAATCCCTAAAATGCTGAAATTTATAGGTAAATCAGCTTATTGGACTATTACACCCAATTGTGCCACTTATATTTTAGCTTATATTGAACGGCTTGAACTGGACAGCTTCTTGAAATACACCTTAGGGAGCGACGAGTTTGTATTCCAATCCATCATCATGAATTCGCCTTACCACGAGGAGGTTATCAACAACAATTACCGTTATACAGACCTACTCGAAGATAGGTCGGGAATTAAAACATTAACTGCTAAGGATTTTAATAAGATCATTTTTTCTGACAGTATTTTTGCTGGAAAATTTGATATTGAGACAGATGCTGAAATTTTAGATATGATTGATAAGGCCAACCAGATCAAGATCTCATACCGTAGCCAGCAAAAATAATCTGCCTTTAAAACATTTTTTGAACCGGCAAGGAAACATAAAATATGGAGCCCGCATCTTCCATACTCTCAAACCAAATTTTACCTCCATAGCCATCCAGTATCCGTTTGGCCGTATATAAGCCCAACCCGAAAGATTGTTCGCCTGCCGTGCCTACACGTTTGGCTTCTGTAAACATATCAAATAGCTTACTTTTAAACTTCTGTGGGATGCCTATTCCGGTATCCTTCACAGTTATCTCTACAGTATCTTTCTTAAGCTGCATATCAACATAAATTTCAGAATGGCTTTTACTGAATTTAATGGCATTTACCAAAAGGTTATTGAGTACACGCCATAATTTTACATGGTTAATTTTCACGTAAACCTCACCGGCGTTATTCAGGTAAATGGTTTGATTTTTTTCCCTTGCCCTGTATTTCATTATTGATACACCGCTAAACAGCAATTCGCCAACATTAATAATCTCCAGCTCGGCATCCGTCACATCCGGGTTATTCCCCATATCCAACAAATTATTGATATTCTCAATCAGGTCGGTACTTGTCAGCTTTATCAAATCAATCAGGTCGGTCTCATCTTCGGGCCGCCCGTATTCAAGCAACAATATTTCGGCCATGCTGCCAATAGCAGTTAATGGATTTTTGAGGTCATGCTCCAAAGCATTTAACACCTGCGCAAAGTCCCTGCTCTTTTGTTCTATGGCATGAGCAGCAAGCTTAAGCTGAATTTTAACCTGTTCCATATTATCCATCATGGTCCATGTGCGGTTACGGGTTTTTATAAAAATTATAATAACCACTATGCTCATAAAGCAAAATACCACGGCATTCACTAAATAAATGCTCTTTAAATGGTTTTCCTTCCGCAATGCCTCCAGTTTGTACTTTTGGTCGAGTAATAAAAACTCTTTATTAAGGTCCAGTTTATTTAAATTTCTTGTTCTGCTTTCGTCTTCTTCTTTTACCTGTAAATAGGTTTCGAGTTGTTGTGTAGCTAACTTAAAATCGCCTGTTGCTTTTATGTAATCTGTTTTTACTTTTAAGTATCGCAATAAGGCAACCGTATCAACCTTAACATCTGCCTCAATATTTTCCAATATTATTTTAGTACTATCTGGCCTTCCGATCTTTAAATACAATCCCGCCAAACCCAGCCGGGCATAATTGGCATCGGCATTTTCATAACCTTTTTGCGAGTTTATTTCAATACTTTTTTTGTAATCACCTTTAGCCAAACTATAAAGCTTCTTTTCGCCGAAAGCTTTTGCGCGGTTGCCATAAATAATACCTTTTGCCCCTTCTATGTATCTCCTTTTTTCAGAAAACTGCGCTTCATTGTTTTGTATAAATGCTAAAGCTTTGTCGTAATATTTAATAGCGCTATCGGGCTGGTTGTTTCCCATAAAGCTTAGGCCAACGTTATCAAAATTACCCTGCATTATTACAAAATAGTCGGTAGTCTTACCGCAATCCGGCAAGCTCGTTAATGTTTCTTTATAAAATTTTATGGCTTGTTTAAAATCATGTTGCCTGTAACTTACATCGGCCAGGCTACTGTTAATTACTGCTAAAATATAGAGATGCTCGCAACTGCTTATATTTTGAGCTATCATAGAACGGGCTTGGTAAAACACCTGTGATGCCGCATCGTAACTATTAATACGGAGCAAAATACTGCCTTTAGTAATATTAGCCTTTGCATACAACAAACTGTAAGCAGGGTCTTTAGTATAATTCCTTATCGCCCAAATTGCACTGTCGGCATAAATTACAGCCTGGTAAAAACTTCTGTCGTGCTTACTGCAAAGGGCCAAAAAATTATATTTTTCCCACAAGTCGCCAGCCCCGGGCTGTTTTAATTGAGCATAAACAGAATCAATGTAATGTGCCCTCTCATGAGTATGATTTACACCTGTATTTGTTAATTTACTGATAGCTTCTGTGGCCTGCGCATGAGTTAATATTTTTTGCTCAATATCTTTCTTACAACCAACCAATAAATTGGCAAGCAGCAACAGCAGCAATACGGGGCGTAAGAAATAGTTAAACATATACGGTTTAGCGCAATTTTTATTAGTAAATTGGATATTCATTTTGTGGCGCAGGCACATTTACTAATTTTACGAAAAATTTAAACACTGTGGCTTAATTACTTAAAATAGATTTTTTTGTTACTTATTTAAGTAATACGCAACTTCTGTTTAATTAATCATATTTGTAACCTAATGATTAAAATACCTTGCCACAAAAAACTTTAATTTAACCTGAAAAGCTTTTACAGCCGCTGTAAATCCTCTGTATTTTCCTAATAATTTTTTAGCCGGGCATCGTACGATAATTTAATGTTTAACACAAGCGAATGAAGGAGATTGGTTTAATAGAAGATGATAACATTTTAAGGAATGCTTACGCCAAGTATTTTAAAATCACTCAAACCTTTAAAGTTGTTTTTTCAGTTCCTGATATTGCCGATGCATTAAGCCCCGGCACACTACACCCTGATATTATACTACTGGATGTTAACCTGCGCTCGGGTTCGGGTATCGATGGCATTAAGGTACTGTCGGCACGTTTCCCCAACAGCAAAATTGTTATCCTGTCAAGCATGGAGGATGCACGGTTAACCCGGTTAGCCATTGAGAACGGCGCTACCGGATACATGCTAAAATCGAGCAGTTTAGCCTATATTACAGAATCGCTATTAAAGCTGGATGAAGGCGGCATACCCTTTTCGCCGGCTACGATCAGTCACGTAGTGCAAACCACCCAACGCGAATCGCGAACCGAAATAAGCGAACTTACCAAAAGAGAGTTGGAACTGGTTAAACTGTTAAGCGAAGGCCTGGCCAATAAAACAGCTGCCGACCGTTTAAGCGTTACTTACTTTACCATTAACCAGCATTTAAAGAATATTTATAAGAAACTGGGTATCAACTCCAAATCGGAACTGATTGCCTGGTACCTGAATAAGTAAAGCACGCTTATTTTTTAAGCTTATTGCTTGAACTAAAACTCAGGCTGTACCCTGCAGATTCATCTGTTTGCTCACGGCCTGTTTTGGTGTTCAGCTTTAAAGGCTTTTGTGTTAGTTGGTCCTTATCCAGCTTAAACTTAAGGCCTAGGGTATCGGTCATGCCTTCCTGCATAAAGGCCCAGGTGGCTTTGATGGTATCACCGGCAATTACGCCATCGAGCTTGCCTTTGCGGCTGTCTTTCTGGTAAGGCATCCAGTTCATCTGGCCGCTTACTTTATTTCCTTTTATTACCAGCTCAATACTGGTACTATCCTGGTTGCTTTTGCCATCAGTACGCAAAAAACATAAAGAACTTACAGTGGGTGTGTTATTAGTTTCCGTAGTCGATTTGGCTTTAGCAAGCGTATCTCCTGCAACTACCGTATCAGTTTTAGATTGTTTATTCTGATTAGATGAGCACGAAACAATTGCCAGCGAGACGGTACAGCATAAAATAAAAGCTTTCATATCTCAAAAGACGTTTATAAGCACGAAAGGTTTGTGAACATATTAATTGGCTTGGGTCCCGACTTAGCCCCACCTAAATCCTCCCCGGTAGGGGGACTTAAAAATTAACCCGGGCCAAGTCAAAGTCTCCCCAACCGGGGGAGATTTAGAGGGGGCTGTTACATTTGTGATTGTATTAATCACCTGTAGCCTCTAGCAGCCTGCCTTCTACAAAACGGTTAATCATCATGGCGGCAATAGTATCCCCTGTGGCGTTTAATAAAGTGGCGACAGGATCAATCAGGGTACCAATAATTATGGCCGGAGGAAGCGCCTCTGGAGGAAAACCATAGGCCGAGATAAACAGCAGTTCGCCTACGTAGCCACCGTTAGGTATGCCACCTTCAACAATGCTTACCAATATCGTCATCCCCAAAGCAATCAGGATTACACCAGGACTATCAAAACCTTTACCAAACATGGCAAACACAACCGCCATCTTAAGGATAGATGACACGCTCGAACCATCCTTATGCAAGGTACCACCGAGGGGAATGGTGATACCCGCAATTACGTCAGACACGCCCATCTTTTTTGCAGCATCCAGATTGGCAGGGATAGTGGCTATACTGCTGCAGGTGCCGATAGCTGTAGCTGAAGGGATGATGTTGTTTTCCCAATAACGTTTTATGCCCTTTATACCGCCAGCAATAAAGGCGTAAACACTATAAATTACAGCATAAATAAAAATGCTAACCCCATAGCCAACTCCTAAAGTGTGGGCATAGGTACCAAACAGCGATGGCCCGAATACCGCTACCTGGTAAGCGAAATAAGCACCCAGACCAATTGGTGCAGGTTTCATAATAATGATAAACACATTTTTAAAAACTTCGTTACCTGAGTTTAATGCCTTGGCGAAAACCTGCCCCCTTTCTCCGGCGCGTAAAGTGCCGAAGCCAACCAGTATGGCAAAGATGATTAACGCCAGCATGTTTTTGCGCGAGAGTAACTGGAAGAATTCGCTGGTGGTGAATAGTTGAGTTATGTCGTCGCCCGTCAGTTTTTTACTGCTTACCTGTGATGCATCCGTAGCTGATACAAGTGTTTGGTGCACCGGAAACATCCACATGGCTACAATGGTTATAATAGCTGCCACAATTACGGTGCCCACAAATACAGCTGCCATTACACCCATAATACGACTTAGCTTTTGTGCCCCCTGCAGATTAGCGATGGCTGATGAAATAGCGAAGAATACCAGTGGAATTACCGCCACGAACAATAGATTTAAAAATATATCGCCAATGGGTTTAATTATTTCGGCACTTTTACCTAGTACCATCCCGGCAATGCTGCCAACAACAATACCGGTAATCAGCCATATCATCCCCGTATAATTTTTAATCCAATGTGCCATTTTAACTGTTGTATGATTATAAAACCAGTGTATGTGTCGAAATATAAAGATATACTGTAAAAATCTATTTGTTTGCCCGTATTTACATTCAATCTTCGTTTTATGATCACACCCTAAGCTTATATTTGCATGCTCAGGTTATCCTTATGGATTAACCTGGCGCATTTCAACCCTCAAAAGAGTACAGGATAAATATTCACCCAAAATGACAGAGGGCGGCATACGCATCAATAAAGCAGAGCAGGCAAGGCCGAAAGTTACCATCATTTCGGTGACTTATAACGTAGCCCTGTTTTTTGAAGATTTCCTTAAAAATGTACTCCCCTATCGCTCGCCCGATGTTGAATTGATTATTCTGGATGGCAACAGTACCGACGGCACTTTAAATATTTTACAGCAATACAACAACCAGATTGATTACTGGCGAAGCGAACCCGACCAGGGCATTTACGATGCCATGAACCACGCCACCCAATATGCCCGCGGGCAATGGCTCTATTTTATTGGTGCCGACGACCGCCTTTTACCGGGCTTTAATAAAGCGCTTACATACCTTACAAAATCAAATACTGTTTATTACGGCAAAGTGGTTTTCAGGGGCGAGGTTTTCGACAAACAATTTAAACGGTACGATTTTGCCAAGATCAATATTTGCCATCAAAGCATATTTTACCCGGCATCGGTGTTCACGCATTACCAATATAACACGGCTTACAAGGTTTTTGCCGATCACTATTTAAACATGTGCTGCTTTACTGACAAGCATTTCCAATGGACGTTTATTGATGAATTGATGGCGGTGTTTGATCCGCGGGGTTATTCATCATCCACTAAAGATCTGGCCTTCGAACAAGATTATCATCGTAATTTGCGCAGGCAATTGGGCTGGTGGATATATTTGCGCTATCGTTTCAGGGAGATGAAACACCGGGGCAAAAAACGCGTGCACTCATGTTAAAAGTATTATTCGATTACCAGCATTTTACCGAACAAAAGCACGGCGGCATAACACGTTATTTTGCCAACCTGGTTAACGATATAGAGAACCGTAATGATGTTGATTACCAGATTGCCGCATTGTATACGCGCAATTTTTATCTCAATCATCTAAAATTCCCTTTAAATAATCAAGCTGGGGATTTCCTTTTTCAACGCAAACTTAAGCGCCAGATTAAATGGAACCAGCGCTATAGCCAATATCAGTTACAAGCCGGGCATTACGATGTTTTCCATCCAACATACTATCATCCCTATTTTTTAAAATACAACAAAAAGCCTTTTGTAATTACGCTTCATGACATAATCCATGAAAAGTTTGCAGCAGACTTTAACACTCGGCACGATGCCCCAATCGCCGCGTATAAACGCGAGGTGGTAGCTAAGGCCGATAAAATCATAGCCATCTCCCACTCCACCAAACGCGACCTGATTGAACTATTGAATGTTCCGGAAGCAAAGATCGAATTGATTTATCACGGCATAGCACCAGGTAATCCGGTGATTAAACCCGCGGCTCAGCTAAGTTTGCCCGAAGAGTTTATATTGTATGTGGGCAACCGAAACTCTTATAAAAATTTCCATCGCTTTGCAGAAGCCGTGGCTAGGGTAATGCAGCAGCATAAAAACTTATTCCTGATCTGTGCAGGCGGCCCCCGTTTTAATGATGATGAACTGAAGTATTTAACCAAACTCAACATTATACAACGCTGCATCAGGTTCGATGTTAACGATGATGAACTGGCCGAGCTTTACCAACGTGCCAAGGCGTTTATTTACCCATCGCTGTATGAAGGTTTCGGTTTGCCTATTTTGGAGGCCTTTCAAAACCAATGCCCGGTGGTTTGCAGCAACACAAGCAGTTTCCCCGAAGTTGGCGGCGATGCGGTATTGTATTTCGATCCTACTAACATGGATGAGATAACCGAAGCAATACTTCATATTTTAGCCAATGATGGTTTGCATACTAAACTGATTGAAGCGGGGATGAAACGGCTTTTGCAATTCCCATTGCAGGGCAGCATGGATCAAACTATTAATTTGTATAAGCAATTGATTTAAATCTCGTAACCAAAGCTCTTAAAAACAGGTCGCCAGTAATCTGCATATCTATCCCAGTCGTGGCAGCCAAAAGGTAGTTGCTGGCCGTTGAGATAATAAGCACGCTGCGGGTAGGTTTCAAACCCAAATTTTAAAGCGGTTTTCCAGTCGGGGATGTTTAAGATTCTTTTCTTTCTGTTCACTTCGATACTCCAAAAGGCATCTTCGTTGTACTGATGCGCCTGCTGGGTCAGGTAAGCTTCAATCTGCGGCTGCATAGCAGTACATATCTCATAAAACTTTTTCACCCTGCGAAGCGATAAACCACCATTACCAACCTTGTTCTCGAACTGGTATTTATTGGGAACACCATCTTTCTTGAGATTAAATTGAGTAGAGAGTGCCTGCTGAATTTTTAGAGTAAGCGCTTTGAGTGGATTTTTCACATCCGATTTCCTGATCCATGGCGCACCGATATAATCCCAATCCTGGCTACACCATTGGCCAAGCTCATCGCGAAAAACAAAAGCATCGGCCTGGTAAATCAGGATATATTCATAATCGGCAAAAGCTTCATAAAACTCAGCCGAAAGCATTAGGCGGTTATAGCCTGCAATGTTTTTAAAGTAATTGTCGTTAAAGCTGACAGTGTTTTCAAAAGTCACAATTCCCGCCATAACGGGCAAAGTAAGGCTTGCGGGTTTAACTGCAATTTTGGGATAGGCCGATAATATGCGTTCGCACTGTTGCAGCGCCACCTGCTCGTAAGCCGGTATAGTATCACGATAAAATGGAATAACAACAGCAACCTGCTTCAACATATTATAGCCTCAATTAATAAAGCACCACAGGTTCGAAATGATCCTGAAGACCTAGCAAAAGTATAAAGTTTTCTTAGGTTAAGAAGTATTGCCGGGATTGCCTCGTTCGGCTCAATTTACTACTCCTTAACCGGCACTTGTTGATGAAGAGCAGAAACCAACTCATTAACATCACTCATCATCTTTACTATTTTACCGTTTTTCACCATTAAATGAGTTGGGTACATGCTAATTTTAAGTTCTTTCATCAGGTAGTTCTCCATATCGGGCACCGTGACATAATCAAACTGTGTTTTCCTTAAAAAAGTATTCAGCTGATATTTATTGTCGAAAGCCAGGCTTACGAACAACACATTGGGCTGATTTTTATATTCTTTTACCAATTGATTAAGCTGCGGCATTTCCCGCACACATACGGTGCAGCCTATGTACCAGCATTTCAGCAGTAAGATTTTACCCTTGGTGGTCGATGCATTATATTTTTTGCCATTCAGGTCAGTAAAGTTAAAATCGGGCAATGGCTGTCCCTCCATCCTGTAATATTGTTCATATTGCTGCCCAAGCTGTGCGATGCGACTGCGGATATCACTATTAACAGATTTTGGTAATTTATACAATTGGTAAATTAGCGGCCCTGCTGTTGTTTTTAATCTTAAAGGAAGATACCCGCCACCCGAAACATTTTGCAGAAACCGTTCTTTTGGGATAACATGCGCTTGCTCATCGTACGCAACATAATTTTCTGACAGCTTTACATACACGTATTCATATTTAACATAATAACTGTCAAAATTTTTAAGAATATCCGCAGGCCGCATAACAGGCTGTAATTGCTTTACATCCTGTGCCTGTGCAGTAAAAAGAGAGAAAAGCAGGACTGCTGCCAGGGTAAAAAATTTGTTCAGGGACATAAGGTGCTAGATTGGTTGTATTTGCAATATAGCAAAGCAAATTTTAATGCACTCCCATAAAAAACAAAAACCGTTCAGAATGAACCTGAACGGATTTTGATGTAGAATGATAGGACCTTAAGCTTAGTTTATGCCAAATAACCGGCATTCTTAATATCATCAATCAGTCCGGTGCCGTTGGGTTCCCAACCTAACGCTTCTTTGGTTTTTGCGCTTGAGGCAGCACAGTCCATAGCAGCAAAGTGCGCAAACCAGGTAAAGTGTGCAGCGGCGGCATCGCCGGTTTTACTCACCACGGGGATGTTTAAACCTTCGCCAATGGCTGTTGCAATTTCTTTGAAGGCAATACCTTCTTCGGCAACGGCATGCAACGTTTTAAGCTCGGGTTGCTTTTCAACAATTAAACGGTAAAGTGCGGCTGCATCAAACCGGTGAACCGCAGGCCATTTGTTATTGCCCTCGCCAAGATAGGCCGATTCATTTTTTTCGCGGTCCATACCAATAATTATCGGCACAAAACCGTGATCATCTGCGCCATGTACGCTCGGCGGTAAGCGAACCACATACGCATTTACACCTTTAGCCGATGCTGCCAGCGCAGCCTCTTCCGAAGCAGCCCTTGGTATCACGTCCGAGCCAACCGGGATTTGATCATCTTCCAATGCCACGCGGCCCAGGTTGTTAAACAAGCCAATTCCTGAAGTAATAACCAGTGGTTTACTTGTGCCTGCCAATGCATCGCCCAAAGCTTCGATAACCTTACGGTCGTCTTCACAATTATCTTTGAACCTCGAAAAATCGTGGTTAAAAGCGGTATGTATAACGGCATCACAAGCGGCAGCGCCTTTTTGGATGAATGGCAGATCATTTACATCGCCACGGTATACTTCTGCACCTGTTGCTGCAAGCTGCTCGGCACCCTTGTCAGACCGAACCAGGCCAAGCACTTGATGGCCATTTTCTAATAATTCTTTTACTACTGCGGAACCTACAAATCCTGAGGCCCCTGTTACAAATACTCGCATAGGATAGTAATTTTATTTACTACAAAGTTGCAGGTCTGGGGTTTAGAAAAAGAGGTCATTTGACGCCATTTTCAAATTCGCTGCAATTGTGCGTGCCGAACCCGGTTGAGCGTTTTCAATGAAACGCCTAAGTAAGAAGCAATCATACGCAGTGGCAAGCGGTTCAGCAGCTTAGGGAACTTCTGTACAAATTCTTCATATTTTTCTTCGGGCGTAGCACCCAGGGCACTTAGTATACGGTCCCTGCTATGGTGAATATTTCTGGAGATCAACTGATCGGCGTACAATCTTAATTGGGGCACTTCAATCAGTAATTTTTCAAAATCAGCTTTGTGCCAGTATAGTATTTCGCTGGGTTCTACCGCGCCAATATTAACCTTAGATGGTACCTGCCTATCATAGCTTTCTACATCCAGTACCCATCCATGTCCGGGCGAAAATTGAAGAATGTGTTCATTACCATCGGCTGTGATATTGAAAATGCGAAGCATACCGCTCATTACAAAAACTTTATGTTTACAAATCTCCCCGGCACTCATCAAAAACTCGTTACGGCGCAAAGTGCGGCTCATGGCGAGACTGCTGATACGGCACGCAGCTTCATCGGGCAGATCGTAATTTTTGAGGTAGTTTTCAAATTCGCTATGCATAATTAAATGTACCAAACATTTCTGAGAGCGAAAAAAATCGCGTGTAATGTTAGGGTAATAAGATTAACGCAGTGAATATTTCTTCAAAAGAATCAACAAAAAAGAATTCTAATTACATTCAAACACTAAAATGCTTCGCCAATTCTAAAGTACACGCCGTAATCACCCTTCCCCACGGCACCATCCAGGCCCACATTAAATTTAGAATTTTTAAAGGCGTTATAACGATACCCAGCGCCAACGCCTGGATAAAGCTTCCAGTTAAAGCTTGGCGTGGCCGAACCGTAAATAGTAGCTAAGCCCGCAAAACCCACCAGGCCCATCTTTTTACCAAAGTTAAACCGGTATTCGCCCTGTATATCCATTAAGCCATCGCCCCGGTACTTACCTTCCGAGTAACCTCTTATATCATTATTACCCAGCGTAACCTGCTGCTCGAATGATATATTTCCCAGGCCAAATTTACCAAGCAGCCGGGCGGCAAATACATCGTGATTAGTACGTACGGGGAAGTATTTATCAAACTCAAGCGAAACCTTATTCGCCGCAACTGCATTACCGAACCATACCGGGTAGGTTGTCCAGCCTAAATTTATTTTATCGCCATGGGTGGGGTAATAGACGGCATTTCGAGTGTCGTACAATAGATTTAGCACCAAACCATTGGTGTGCGATGTGCTGGCCGGCGCTATACTATCCTGGTAAACCGTATTGTAATGCGCATAGGTGTAAGATAACCCGCCATACAGCGCCTTAACAATTTTGCGCTGCACGCCTACACTAATAATGGTGGTTTTGGTGCCGTAATTATAAAAGTCGGGCACATCGATATCATCCACAAAAAACTGTGAGTTCTTGTTGCCGGTCAACGCAAACAGTTTTAAACGCCATCTATCTTCGGCGAAGTACCACTTATTAAAAAGGGAAACAAAATAAGAATTATTGGTAGTGTAAATTGCCGTAAGGCCGGATAGTGATTTAGGAGAAACAGTATCCCTGCCATTAAGCTTGTACATCATCATCGGGATAGCCCCAATCATAAATTTAAGGTTTCTGTTGTAACTCAAATAAGGCATCACCCGTAGTTCTATCTTCTTTTCCACTTTCTTTGGCTTCGACAAGCTATCCGTCCGGGTTTGACAAAATGCGTAGCTATAGCAAAAAATAAGGACCAGTAACCACAGCGTTTGTTTCATTTTTAAATTTACCCCCACTTGCTTATAATAGCACATTTGTATAGTGCCAACTGGTTGCATCTTTTTATTTGAAACTAACTGGCAATAGAATAAGGAGTAGATGATTCTGAACGTAAAGAAGATTGCACAAACTTATGCGCGAGGCTGTATACAGCTATTCGGTATATTTGAGTTTCAATTACATTAAAATGCTTCACCAAATATTAAAAGCCTATAACCTTGATCCTGATATTTACAAGATAGATCCGTTTGGTTCCGGGTTAATTAATCATACCTGGAAAATTACTGGCCCGGCCAGTCAATACATACTGCAGCGCATTAACAAAGATGTTTTTAAAAAGCCATTAGATATTGCTGAGAATGTATTAAAACTGGAAACCTATCTAAAGAAACATGCTCCCGAATATTTATTTGCAGCCCCAATACAGGCAAGCAATGGTGAGTACATGATATGTGCAGATAACGGTTATTTTCGGTTATCGCCATTTGTAAGCAACTCACACACGCTGAATTTTTTAACACAAAGCACCGAGGCATATGAAGCAGCCCGGCAGTTTGGAAAATTCACTTATTTACTCAATGATTTTGATGTATCGTTGTTAAAGTATACGCTTACAGATTTCCACAACCTAACGTTACGCATTAATCAGTTTGAAGAATCGCTGCGGAAAGCAGACAGATCGAGGTTACAACAGGCCAGGGAAGCAATAAAACAAGTTGAAACACACAGAGAAATTGGGCGTATTTATGAGCGAATAGTTAATGAGAATAGTTTACCGCTCCGTGTAATTCACCACGACACCAAAATAAGCAATGTGCTTTTTGATGCAGACGGCAGAGGCTTATGTGTAATTGACCTTGATACTGTAATGCCGGGCTATTTTATCAGCGACATTGGCGATATGATGCGAACGTATCTTTCAGAGGCAAGCGAAGAAGAAAACAATCTGGATAAAATTGTAGTACGCGAGGCTTTTTTTTCTGCCATTTATGCTGGCTATACTGAACAAATGGGCGGCGTACTGCACCCAGCAGAAAAGGAACTGTTTATTTATGCAGGCAAATTCATGATTTATATGCAGGCGATACGCTTTCTTACCGATTTCTTAAACGGAGACATTTACTACCCAACTAACTATCCCGGCCACAACCTGGTACGCGCCAATAACCAGTTTACGCTTTTAAACAGGTACATTGAAGCGGAGCCTAAATTTAAAGAAATTGTTATTCAGTTTGAGAAATCAATTTTGGACTGAGGCCTATCTTGTTATCAAAGGCTTTTTCATAATAACGATTTGAGACCTCAGAGTAGAGAATATAGACATGGTACATCTGATAAAAATTTAGGTTAAACAAAAAAACCTCAGATTTCTCTGAGGCTTTTCAAAAGTGGGAACTACTGGGTTCGAACCAGTGACTACTCCCGATGTAGAATCGGGATGCTCTGAACCATTTGAACTTAAACGAGAAAGCCTAACATTTCTGTTAGGCTTTTCGATGTGGGAACTACTGGGTTCGAACCAGTGACCCTCTGCTTGTAAGGCA
>CAHJXH010000113.1 GCA_903644075.1 Sphingobacteriaceae bacterium
TTTTTTTGGTCACCAGTTTATCAATACCGCCCTATCTAATTATGTATTGGCTACGGCCTACCTGTTAGTGGTATTGATGTTGCCGATACTAACTTCGATAGCCGACTATAAAGGCAATAAGAAAAGCTATATGCAATTCTTCACCTTAATAGGAAGTGTTGCCTGCTGTGGACTCTATTTTTTTAAACTGGATACGCTCGAAACCGGCATGATTTGTTTTGGTGTTGCAGCCATTGGCTACTGCGGTGGTTTTGTGTTTTACAACTCATATCTCCCTCAAATTGCTACGCTTGATAAACAGGATTCGGTAAGCGCCAAAGGATTTACTTATGGTTATATAGGCAGCGTTATCTTACAGATCATTTGCTTTGTGTTTGTACTCTCGCCTAAGACATTTGGCATTACCGATGCAACTTTCCCGGCACGTTTATCATTCTTACTGGTAGGGATTTGGTGGATAGGTTTCGCGCAGATCCCATTTGCCCGTTTACCTAAAGGTGTGCCAAACGCTTCAGTATCGCCCAATTATAATGTAATTAGTGGTGGCTTTAAAGAGCTGGGCCACGTTTGGAAAAACGTAATGCAAATGCCTTTGCTTAAACGCTACCTGCCTGCCTTCTTCTTTTACTCAATGGGGGTACAAACTATAATGCTGGTGGCGGCCAACTTTGGTGCTAAAGAATTAAAACTACCCGAGACAAGCCTGATAGGTGTGATCCTGGTAATCCAGATTGTAGCTATCGGTGGCGCTACTTTAATGTCGAAACTTTCTGATAAATACGGTAACGTTAAGGTATTAATAGGCGTGGTGTTTATCTGGATCTGCGCTTGTATTGCCGCTTACCTAACTACCAATGCTATGCAGTTTTATGCATTGGCTGTTGTTGTTGGTTTAATTATGGGAGGGATCCAATCCTTATCGCGCTCTACTTACTCTAAATATTTACCGCAGGATATTACAGATACAGCCTCATACTTCAGCTTTTATGATGTTACCGAGAAACTGGCCATTGTAATCGGTCTATTTTGCTTTGGGTTCGTAGAATCTTTAACGCATAGCATGCGTAATTCAGCCTTGATACTGGCTATATTTTTTATCATTGGGATGATTTTGTTATTTTCATTGCTGGCTGCTGAGAAGAAAACTCGTAAAAATTCGGAACTTAGCGGTTTGTAATTTAATATAGGCTGATGAAGATTAAGTTATTTATTCCGTGTTTTATTGATCAAATGTATCCTGGCACTGCCTTTAATACAGTTAAAGTATTGGAGAAAGCCGGTTGTACAGTAACCTATAACACGGCGCAAACTTGCTGCGGTCAGCCTGCCTTTAATGCTGGGTTTTGGGACGATGCCAAAGCTATCGGCAGTAAGTTCCTCGATGATTTTTCTGCTGATAGCGTAATTGTGTCTCCTTCAGCTTCATGCACAGGTATGGTGCGCAATTATTACAACGATCTGTTTACTAATACGGCAGTACATAATAAATGCCGTAGTGTACAGGGGAATATTTATGAACTGTCGGATTTCCTGGTGAACATTCTTAACGTAGATTACTTCGGCGCTGAGCTGGAAGGTCATGCCGTATACCACGATAGCTGCAGCGCCCTGCGCGAATGCAAGATTAAAGCCGAACCCCGCCAACTCTTATCAAAAGTACACGGCCTCGAATTGGTTGATTTGCCCGATAATGAAACCTGCTGTGGTTTCGGTGGTACGTTTGCTGTAAAGTTCGATGCGATATCGAGCGCTATGGCCCAGCAAAAGGTTGATTACGCCCTGGCTGCAAATGCCGACTATATTATCTCTACTGATGCATCGTGCCTGCTACACCTGCAAAGCTATATCGATAAACATCAGCTACCTATTAAAACTATTCATTTGGCCGATGTGCTGGCTAGTGGATGGGGTAACGTGTAGGTGATTTCGGAGTTCGGATGTTCGATTTCGGATTTACTTGTCGTCATTCCTTTTTGATCTCTATTGAGCATGGTATAGACTTTGATTTTTATTCGATTATCAAAGCCAAAATCGAACATCCGAACTCCGAAATCATCAATTATATTCGTACCTTTGCAATTCGAAAATAAATCACTTTGTAGGTGATTGATTAATTAAATTTTATTGAACAATAAATCATAGTTGTAGATGATTAGTATTACACTTCCCGATGGTTCCGTTCGTCAGTACGACAAGGGGATCAGCTCCATGCAAATTGCACAATCCATTTCCGAAGGTTTAGCACGTAATGTATTAGCCGCCGAAGTAAACGGCCAGGTATGGGATGCAAGCCGCCCGATCGAAGCAGATTCGAACGTTAAATTATTAACCTGGAATGACGATGCCGGTAAGGCAACCTTCTGGCACTCATCGGCCCACTTAATGGCCGAGGCGCTTGAGGCACTTTACCCGGGTACCAAATTTGGTATTGGCCCGGCTATCGAAACCGGTTTTTATTACGATGTTGACTTTGGCGATCAGGAATTTTCTTCAGATCACTTTAAACAGATCGAAGATAAAATGCTGGAGCTTGCTAAGGCTAAAGAGGAATTTATCCGCAAGCCGGTTAGCAAAGCAGATGCGATTGAATATTTTACCGAAAAAGGCGACGAGTACAAGCTGGATCTGATTAAGGATCTGCCTGATGGCTCTATCACTTTTTACTCACAAGGCAGTTTTACTGACTTGTGCCGCGGTCCGCATATCCCTAATACAGGTTTCGTAAAAGCCATTAAGCTGATGAACACCGCCGGTGCATACTGGCGTGGCGATGAAACACGTAAGCAGTTAACCCGTATTTATGGTGTTACTTTCCCTAAGCAAAGCGAGCTTACCGAATACCTGCGTGTTATTGAAGAAGCTAAAAAGCGCGATCACCGTAAATTAGGTAAAGAGCTTGAACTTTTTGCTTTCTCTGAAAAAGTGGGCATGGGCCTGCCATTGTGGTTGCCAAAAGGTACTGCACTGCGCGAGCGTTTGGTTAACTTTTTACAGCGTGCGCAAAGTAAAGCTGGTTATGAGCAGGTGATAACTCCACATATTGGGCATAAAAACCTGTATGTAACTTCCGGCCACTACGAGAAATATGGTAAGGATAGTTTTCAGCCGATAAAAACCCCGCAGGAAGGAGAGGAGTTCTTCTTAAAACCAATGAACTGCCCGCATCACTGCGAAATCTATAAAACTAAACCACGCTCTTATAAAGACCTTCCGGTTCGTTATGCAGAGTTTGGTACTGTTTACCGTTACGAGCAAAGCGGCGAGTTGCACGGTTTAACCCGTGTGCGTGGCTTTACTCAGGATGATGCACACTTGTTCTGTCGTCCCGATCAGGTAAAAGAGGAGTTTATGAAGGTGATTGACCTGGTATTATATGTTTTTTCGGCCCTGGGCTTTGAAGATTATACTGCACAGATATCCTTACGTGATCCTGAAAACAAATCGAAATACATTGGTAGCGACGAGAACTGGGCATTAGCCGAAGCGGCTATCATGGAAGCGGCTGAAGAAAAAGGCCTGAACACTGTAGTAGAATTAGGTGAGGCGGCTTTCTATGGCCCTAAGCTTGATTTTATGGTGAAGGATGCCTTAGGCCGTAAATGGCAGTTAGGTACCATTCAGGTAGATTATAATTTACCAGAGCGCTTTGAGCTGGAGTACACTGGCAGCGATAACTTAAAACACAGACCGGTAATGATCCATCGTGCGCCGTTTGGTTCACTGGAGCGTTTCGTGGCTGTTTTGATTGAGCATTGCGCCGGTAACTTCCCGTTATGGTTATCGCCCGATCAATTTATTATTCTGCCGATATCAGAAAAGTTTGAAGATTATGCAAAAAATATTTCAGATGAATTAAAAAATTCCGATATTCGCGGGCTAATTGATTTCAGAGACGAGAAGATAGGAAGGAAGATTAGAGACGCTGAAATCAAAAAGATCCCATATATGTTGATAGTGGGCGAGAAGGAAGCGGCCGAAGGCACAATTTCCGTTAGAAAACACGGAACTGGTGACTTGGGAAGTTTAACGATTGAAGATTTTAAACAACAATTAATTAAAGAAACAACAGTATAACTTGGCATTAAATAAACCAAATTTTAGCAGGGGGCCACGCCCTCCCTTCAAAAAAAAGGAAGCTGAACATAATATCAATCAATTTATCCGGGCTCAGGAAGTTCGCCTCGTTGGTGATAACGTAGAACCGGGTGTTTATTCACTACGGGATGCATTGGCAATAGCTGAGCAACAGGAACTGGATTTGGTTGAGATATCTCCGAATGCTGTACCTCCGGTTTGTAAAGTTACTGACTATAACAAATTTATCTACGAGCAAAAGAAAAAGCTTAAAGAGATAAAGAACAATGCAAAACAAACGGTGATTAAAGAGATCCGTTTTGGACCGAACACAGATAGCCACGATTTTGAATTTAAGCTGAAACACGCAATGAAATTCTTAGAAGACGGCGAAAAGGTAAGGGCATACGTACACTTTAAAGGCCGTGCTATTGTTTACAAAGAGCAGGGTGAGATATTACTGTTACGCTTTGCACAAGCTTTAGAAGAGGTCGGTAAAGTAGAGCAATTACCAAAACTGGAAGGTAAACGGATGTTTTTAACCGTTGCGCCTAAGGCTAATAAGAAATAGATTTGAGATGTGAGATATGAGATTTGAGACATAATTTCGTATTTATCAGTCAAATATGAATGAATTTAAACAACGAGGCGATATGTGATTAATGAGGTTTCTCATATCTCACATCTCAAATCTTATATCTAAATAAATAATAGAGTTATGCCAAAAATGAAAACCAATTCCAGTGCCAAAAAGCGCTTTAAGCTTACTGGAACAGGTAAAATCGCTAGAAAGAACGCATACAAAAGCCACATCTTAACCAAGATGTCAACAAAACGTAAACGTGCCCTTGGCCACACCAGCTTGGTATCTAAAGCTGACATGGGTAACGTAAAACGCATGCTTTGTATCGGCAAGTAATTTCTAAAGAAACAAAATTTTTTAACCAGGTATTAGAGTATTAAAGTTCTTAAAAAGACACTCACTACCAAAAACGCAAAAAAATGCCACGTTCAGTTAACGCAGTAGCGTCGAGAAGACGCCGGAAAAAAATCATGGTCCTTGCAAAAGGATACTATGGTTCAAGAAGCAAGGTTTATACCGTTGCAAAAAACACAGTTGAAAAAGGTTTACAGTATGCTTACCGTGACCGTAAAACTAAAAAAAGAGAGTTCAGAGCTTTATGGATCCAACGTATTAACGCAGGTGCCCGTCAGCATGGAATTTCTTACTCACAATTAATGGGTAAATTAAACGCAAAAGAAATTGGCTTAAACCGTAAAGTTTTAGCTGACTTAGCGATGAACCATCCTGATGCTTTCAAAGCTATCGTTGATGCTGCTGTTAAATAAGCATCAATAACATATTGTAAAAAAGGGTCCCAATTTATAATCGGGACCCTTTTTTGTTTAGTTTTATCCCGTATTTAAATTATGAAGAAACTGTTATTGCTTGGCTTCTGCCTGTTTATTTTATCTGCCTGTAATAGGAATGTTGATAGCAACCTGCAGAACTACGTAAAGGAAAACCTGAAGAATAATAAGGGTATCCTAAAATTAAGCTCTTATAAAGAAGTGAACTGGAATACGGTGTATGTATTGGGGCCGTATACCAGCACCAAGCAATTAGACGGCGTGCTAAAGCCTTATCAAAAAGAAATATTAGCTACAGGTATCGATACCGATGATCAGCTTTGTTTGGTGATGTTGTTTAATGATAAAACACTGGTTAGCCAATGTATATTCGACAGAAAGACAATTGATTTTGAACGCGTAACGCGATTTGTGGCTGGTACAAAAGTTAAGCCTATAAGCAAGGATAGTGCAATCTTTAGCTATCAAAGGCCAAAAGAATATACGCCTTATATATTGCAACAATAAACCCTATAAAATAAGAAAACCCGCCGAAAGCGGGTTCTCTTATTTTATAGGGTTAGCCAAAGCGTGGCTTATTCTTCAGATTCTATTACTATTGTAGTTATTGTAGGATTACCTGCCCCAGCCTCTTCAATATCCATATATTGTTTAAAGTTGCGTACATCCTGGTTAACCATGGTTTTAAATACCGGGTTTAGTATATGGGCCAATCCGGTGCCAACACCACCTGCAGGTGGCTGATAGCTAATCACTACGTTAACTAAAGTAGTGCCCGGGTCGGGGCCATCTTTAAAGCGCACTTTACCGGCATTATCGATAGTAGAATCGGGTAATGAACTCCAACCGATTAACTCGCCCGGTATGTCGTTTACAATTTCGGCATCCCAACTTACGGTGGCTACATTGGCGGGTAATTTAAGTACCCAATGCGAGCGTGTGCCATCTAGTATTTCTACACTTTCGAGGTGCTTCATAAATAGGGGCAGATTATCAAGCCTGCGCCAAAATCCATAAACTTCGTGGCGTGGTTTATTTACGGTAAACGAAGTCCGGATATTAACATTTACCGGCGAGGTACTTGTTTTACCCATTTGAGTATAAAGTTCGCAATGGCCGGTAACGCCACGGTTAAGGAGATAACCGCCAGCCCCAATTTTCAGGATACTGGTAAATGGGTGTTTAAATATGTGGGTAAGCCCCGAAAAGGCCAGTTTCACGCCGGCGGCTATAGATACATAGCGCTCTGGCCATTCTAAATTTATATGGGCATCGTTTTCGCCATGATACATGGTTGTTCGCTGTAATGCTGTAGTTGTCATCGTTTCTATTTTTATAGGTATGTATAAACAACAGCACAGGCAAGGCGATGTTTTCCTTTAATTTAAAATATTTGAGCGGTAGTTATTATGGATTGAAACTGATCTACTATTAAAGAAATAACGAGATTATAATTTTGAGTCGCATTAATCATTTAGGGATGAGTTAGTTACAAATCTTAAAAAGAATAGCGCCTTTTTTTGACTAAAAGTCGACATAGAAATAAAAAATGCGAATGAAATTAGTAAGGGTTTCATTATCAAGATTAACAGTTTCTCTTAGTTGTGAAATATTTTCTCAATTGTTAATAACTCGGGGTTTTGTTAAAAACTATCGTGTACGAACCACTCATTTTTCCTTTAGATTTGATTCAAGTTCAATACAACAATTTCTCTTGGCTCACGATCTGCAATCAGCGTTTCGTGAAAAAAAGGCAAAACGAGCGTCTTGCGGGCTCGGAAATTATAAAGCCAAACCTGCCAAAAGGGAAATTTATTTGTTAAAGCTTTCACGATTAGGGTTTTAAATAGAGCCAAACACACCCATCGATTTTTTTCGGTGCTTGCATTCTTGTCTCTGTTCAATTCGCCGACTTTTATTAAAAAAACAATAATTGCTATGCAACAGGAAGAATTATTATTACAGGAAAATAAGGATCGTTTTGTGATCTTGCCTATCAATTATCCCCGCATTTGGGAAATGTATAAGAAACATGAAGCCAGTTTCTGGACTGCCGAGGAAATTGACCTGAGCAGCGACCAGAAAGACTGGAATAACCTGAATGATGGCGAGCGCCATTTTATTTCGCACATCCTGGCATTTTTTGCAGCAAGTGACGGTATTGTAAATGAAAACCTGGCCGTAAATTTCATGAGCGAAGTGCAGCTTCCTGAAGCACGTTGCTTTTATGGTTTCCAGATCATGATGGAGAATATCCACTCAGAAACCTATGCGTTATTAATCGACTCATACATTAAAGATAATACGGAGAAAGACCGCCTGTTCCACGCTGTAGAAACTGTGCCTTGTGTAAAACGCAAAGCAGAGTGGGCTTTAAAATGGATCGAAAACGGAACCTTTGCCGAACGCCTTGTTGCATTTGCTGCGGTAGAGGGTATTTTCTTCTCAGGTAGTTTTTGCTCTATCTTCTGGTTAAAGAAACGCGGTTTAATGCCGGGCTTAACCTTTAGTAATGAGTTGATCAGCCGTGACGAAGGTTTGCATTGCGAGTTTGCCTGCCTGCTTTACAGTATGCTAAGCAATAAATTGAGCGAGGAGCGTGTTCACGAAATTATCCTGGATGCAGTAGTAATAGAAAAAGAGTTTGTGACAGATGCACTACCGGTTGATTTGATTGGTATGAATGCACGCCTGATGCAACAATATATAGAATTTGTGGCCGACCGTTGGTTAGACGAATTGGGTTATGCTAAAGTTTACAATGCAACTAATCCGTTTGATTTTATGGAGATGATTTCCTTACAGGGTAAAACCAACTTCTTTGAGAAGAGGGTAGGAGATTATCAAAAAGCGGGTGTATTGGCAACTAATACTAAAGACAGCCAGGCGTTTTCGCTTGACGAAGATTTTTAAGGAAAAGAGTATCAAATAGGTTTACATAAAATAAGGAGGGAAATTAATGTTTGTAATTAAAAGAGCTGGGAACAAAGAGAGCGTAAAGTTTGATAAGATAACCGCACGCGTGCAGAAACTCGCCTACGGATTAAGTCCGTTGGTTGACGCAATAGACGTGGCCAAAAAAGTAGTTGAAGGTTTGTATGACGGTGTAACCACTACAGAACTGGATAACCTGGCTGCAGAAACTGCTGCATCATTAACCACCAAACATCCCGATTATGCTTTGCTGGCAAGCCGTATCGCCGTGAGCAACTTGCATAAAAATACAATCAAATCGTTCTCTGGAACGATGGAGAAACTTTACGATTACACCGACATCCACAACGGCCGTAAAATGCCTTTGATTGCCGATGATATCATGGAAATTATCCGTGCAAATGCCGATATCCTGGATAGCTCTATTATTTACGATCGCGATTTCGGTTTTGATTACTTTGGTTTTAAAACTTTAGAAAAATCGTACCTGCTGAAGGTTGATGGTAAAATTGCCGAGCGCCCTCAACACATGTATATGCGTGTATCTGTAGGTATCCACAAAGATGATATCGAAAGCGTTATCAAAACCTACAATCAAATGAGCGAGCGTTGGTTTACACATGCTACGCCAACCCTGTTCAATGCGGGTACTCCTAAGCCGCAAATGTCGTCATGCTTCCTACTTTCAATGAAAGATGATAGTATCGATGGTATCTATGATACATTAAAACAAACAGCAAAAATTTCACAAAGCGCCGGTGGTATCGGTTTAGCTATCCATAATGTACGTGCTACAGGCAGTTACATTAGTGGTACAAACGGTACAAGTAATGGTATTATCCCGATGCTGCGTGTATTTAATGATACAGCCCGTTATGTAGATCAGGGTGGTGGTAAACGTAAAGGCGCCTTTGCAGTTTACTTAGAGCCATGGCATGCAGATGTATTCGATTTCTTAGACCTGCGTAAAAATCACGGTAAAGAAGAAGCACGTGCACGTGATTTGTTCTATGCCCTTTGGATCTGCGATTTGTTTATGAAACGCGTAGAAGAGAATGGCGAATGGAGCCTGTTCTGCCCACACGAAGCACCAGGCATGTCTGAATGTTTTGGCGACGAGTTCGAAGCATTGTACCACCGCTATGAAACAGAAGGCCGTGCCCGTAAAGTGATCCGCGCACAAGATCTTTGGTTTGCTATTTTAGATGCACAAATCGAAACCGGTAACCCATACCTGTTATATAAAGATGCTGCCAACAGAAAAAGTAATCAGCAAAACTTAGGTACTATTAAAAGCAGTAACCTATGTACCGAAATTATGGAATACACCAGCCCCGATGAGGTAGCTGTTTGTAACCTGGCTTCGTTAGCATTGCCTCGCTTTGTAATCAACGGTCAATTTGATTTTGACAAATTATACGAGATCACTTATGATGCTGCTAAAAACCTTAACAAGATCATAGATAACAACTACTACCCGGTAGAAGAAGCCCGTACCTCAAACATGCGCCACCGCCCAATTGGTTTAGGTGTGCAAGGTTTGGCCGATGTGTTTATCCTGTTACGTTTACCATTTGAAAGCGACCTGGCTAAGGTGCTGAACAAAAACATTTTCGAAACCATGTACTTTGCTGCCATGACCGCAAGTAAAGACCTGGCTATGAAGGAGGGTGCTTACGAAACCTTTAAAGGTTCGCCATTATCAAAAGGTAAATTCCAGTTTGATTTATGGGATGTTAAACCAACAGACCGCCACGATTGGGACAAATTACGTAAAGATGTAATGAAACACGGTGTGCGTAACTCGCTGTTGATGGCACCAATGCCAACAGCATCAACCTCACAAATATTTGGTAACAACGAGTGTTTCGAACCATATACCTCTAACATTTACACTCGTCGTGTATTAAGTGGTGAGTTTGTGATTGTTAACAAACACTTACTGAAAGACCTGGTTAACCTTGGCTTATGGAATAACACCATGAAAAACAATATCATTGCGGCCAATGGTTCTATCCAACATATACCGGAAATTCCATCTGATTTAAAAGAGTTATATAAAACAGTTTGGGAAATTAAACAACGCAGCCTGATTGATATGGCGGCAGATCGCGGTGCATTTATTTGCCAATCGCAATCATTAAACCTGTTTGTTGATAGCCCGAATACTTCGAAACTGACTTCGATGCACTTCCACGCATGGAAACGCGGCTTAAAAACCGGTATGTATTACCTGCGTACACAAGCTGCAACGCAAGCAGTACAATTTACTGTAGAAAAACAAGGTAGTAAAGAAATGGAAGCAGTTATTCCATTACCAGAACCAAACGTACAAATGAATGATTTGGACGGTATCGAACTTACCCAAACCAGCGGCCCAAGCTGCAGTATGGAAGAAGGTTGCGTAACCTGTTCATCATAAACATAAAAGAAGTTTTTCAACCTTAATTTTAACCGGGTTATCTGAAAAGATAGTCCGGTTTTTTTATGTACTAAGTATCACTATAGCTAATGTCAGTTTGTTATATTACTTTTGCACAGCTTTTAGGTTCCTTGCCATTAACAGCAAGGATTAAAAGGGAATCCGGTGTAATTCCGGAGCTGTCCCGCAGCTGTAAGTCCGGCCTCTGATAGATAGAGGTTAGTTGATCCAATTAGTCACTGTCCAGATTCTGCATCGGATGGGAAGACGTCAACACAGGATGAGCCAGAAGACCTGCCAAAAGTATTACCAATTCATAGCTTTCGCGGATTGAAGCTTGGATGAAATACTATAACCTCTCTTTATTTTGATGGGTTGTATTCCATTCATTATTCCGTTGTATCGCCTTGAGTTATTAAAGCAATGGAAAAGTCTACAGTAAAATTCCGGTCTGTTTTTATATCCCGTTATGGCACACGCTGTAGTTGTTTGGTGTGCGTTTTATTATTGCTCTCCACACAACTCAAAGCCCAGCAGGATACTTCTAAAAAATTGAAGGAAGTTAGTGTCACCTCTTCTACCATACCCAAAGTACAAACCATTGTGCCCGTACAGCAAATATCCAGCACAGATTTTGCCCACTATGCCGCATTTAGCGTAGCTGATATTGCAGCAAACTTTGCCGGTGTAAACGTTAAAGATTATGGGGGTATTGGGGGACTAAAAACCGTATCGGTACGCAGCATGGGCGCTAACCATACTGGTGTACAATACGACGGTGTTATATTGAACGATGCGCAAAACGGACAAATTGATCTGGGCAAATTCAGTCTTTACAATGTACAATCAATTACCTTATACAATGGCCAGGCACCCAATATTGTGCAACCTGCACGATCGTTTGCTTCGGCAAGTATATTAGATATTAAAACAACCAGGCCGCAACTTAGCGTGGCTAAGCCTTATCTCATTTCAATAGGAGGGAACGGAGGTTCGTTTGGACTGATTAACCCTTATCTGCAATGGCAGCAGAGGGTATCGAAGCAATGGTCGTTTGTATTGAATGCAAACTATACTTACGCAAACGGGCAATATAAATACAAAGTGAATGGTGATGGATCGGATACCTTAGCTACCCGTAAAAACAGCGACATCAAAGCCCTGCAGACAGACGGTGCATTATATTGGGCCAAAAGCGATAGTAATAAGTTCAAAGTTCAATTCAACTATTACAATAGCGATAGGGGACTGCCCGGGCCGGTTATTTATTATACTACGCAATCCAGCCAGCGTTTGCAGAATCATGATCTGCTGGTACAATCTGCTTACGAGTATATTGCTAAAAGCAGTTTCCACTTATTACTGAATAGTAAGTACTCGCAAAACTATTTGCATTACTTCGATCCATCTCTTCCTGATGCTACAGTTGGCAGTAATGAGCACTACATGCAGCACGAATTTTACCAGTCAGGCTCGGTTGGTTATCATCTTTTGCATAATTGGGAAGTATCCTATTCGTCGGATGCTGCGCTTACCAACTTGTTTAGTGATGTATATACCAACTCTTACCAATACGCATTCCCTACAAGGTTAAGTTTGTTTAATGCGATTGCCACTGATTTAATCTTCAATAAATGGCATTTTCAGGGTAATTTACTAAATACCTACATCACAGACCATGTAAAGAATGGGACGGCCGCCGCATCTAAATATGCATTTACACCAAGTATTTCGGCGAGTTATCAGCCATTCCAGAATTCAGGCTTACAATTCAGGGCATTTTACAAGGATATATTCCGC
Organism: Sphingobacteriaceae bacterium; assembly: GCA_903644075.1. GTDB lineage: Bacteria > Bacteroidota > Bacteroidia > Sphingobacteriales > Sphingobacteriaceae > Mucilaginibacter. Next base: position 12,602 of record CAHJXH010000113.1, read on the forward strand.
AACCCTACTTTCTCTGAACAGTATTACTATGCTATAAGGCCACGTAACCTCAAACCCGAGCATACCAAACAATATGATTTAGGAGTAACCTACCAAAAGAACTTTAACGGTTTTGTACGCGATTTGGCCATTACTGCCGATGCCTATTATAATAACGTGCATAATAAGATCATCTACCTGCCTTCACGCTCTCCCGAAACACCATCTGTTACAAACCTGGGCAGTGTAGATATTAAGGGACTGGATGTAACTTTAAAAACCGATGTAATACCTACAGCAGGGTGGTTGGGTACAATTTCGGCTAATTACACTTATCAAAGTGCTATTAACGTAACCAATCCTGATGATTCTTATTACCTCGATCAGATCCCATATACACCCAAAAACCTGCTGAGTTTAAATGCCGGGATTAATTACAAGGCTGTGGGGCTATATTATAACAGCACATTTTCATCATCAAGATATTTTGAAAACAATAACGTGGCCGAATATTATTTGCCGTCATACAATGTAAGTAATGCTTCGCTGATATATAAGTTCCTGGTGAACAAGCTACCTGTGAATGCTTCATTCGAGGTTAACAACCTTTTTAACGAACGCTACGTAGTGCTTTACAGTTACCCAATGCCCGGCCGATCGTACCGATTATCATTTCAAATAACAATTTAATCATATCAAAATGAAACACTTTAAACTTAAAAATCTCTTATTCGCGATTATTGCAACGGCGGTGTTGTCATCGTGCCATAAAGACAAAAATGATGTAACTCCAACTACACCTACTGCGCAGGTAGCCGGTGTTTATGTATTAAATCAGGGTGGTGATGCCGGTACTATCACTTATTACGATTATACCACCAAAGTAACAACCCCCGATATTTTTACTACAGCAAATGGTAAAGGGGTTGGGAGCATACCGAACGATTTGAAAATATATGGCTCAAAAATGTATATCGTTGTCGATCTCTCTAAAGTAATTAATGTGGTTGATCCTAAAACAGCCAAATTAATTAAGCAGATTTCTTTTGGCGATAGTGAGCCAAGAAGTATTGCTTTCTACAAAAACAATGCATTCGTTACCTCTTACGATGGTACCGTTGCTGTTATTGATACCGCGGCTTTAACCATAAACAAACGTATTACAGTAGGCTCTTATCCAGAGCAATTGGTAGTATCAAATGGTAAATTATATGTGGCTAACTCAGGAGGATTAACCGTAACTAAAGACAAAACGGTATCTATTATTGATTTAACTACTTTAACCGTAACTAAAACTATTAATGTAATTATCAATCCTGTTGCAATTTCGGCCGATAACTATGGCCACGTTTACGTTATTTCTAATGGCGATTATAATACCGTTTTGCCGGGTATCAGTATTATTAATAATACTACAGACGTTACCACATCACAAACTACGGTAGATGTAGGATACGGCTCTCCTTATGTTGTTAGCGGCGATAATGGTTATTACCTGAGCGGTACCGGTAAGGTTGTTGTTTACAATACAAAAACACAGGCCATAACCAGCCCCAACTTTATTACAGATGGCACAACATTAACAGCTGCTTACGGACTTGCTGCAAACAACACCACCGGCGAAGTATTTGTAACCGATGCTAAAGATTATCAATCGAACGGTACCTTATATGCTTTTGATAAAACCGGTAAAAAAGAATATACGATTACCGTTGGTATAAACCCGGCTAATATTGTGTTTATAAACAAGTAATTTTTATTTCGTTCTATAATCAGTAAATTTGTTTACCAATATCATAAAATGTCGCAACAACAAAAAATCAATATCAGAAATGCAGTCTTAATCCTCATGATTATTGCTGCCGCAGCAATGCGTTTGGTAAGTTATAAATATCAATTTTTAAGCAATTTTACGCCGGTAGGTGCTATTG
>CAHJXH010000114.1 GCA_903644075.1 Sphingobacteriaceae bacterium
GTTTTTGCCCGCAACTAACCTGATGGGTGTTGATACATAATGGCTCCCTGCTCTTAAAATAATAATATCATTAGCAGCTGCGCCATCAACAAGTGCCTGAAAATCTGAACTATTACTTGATGCTGCCAAATAATAGGTAGTAACAGCCGATGTTTTTTTGGTTTCCGTTTGCTGACTTACAGGGTCAGCCACTTTTGCTGATTCTTTTTTGCAGGAAAACGCCAATAATGACACAGTAAATAACAACAGGTATTTACCTCGTAGATTTAATGTTTTCATAAATTATCTTTTAATGGAAGTTTCGATAAGCACTGGTAAGGCGCATAAATGATACGCCCTACCAGAATTAAGAATTAGTAATTAGGGTTTTGCTTCAGGTTAGGATTTAAGTCGATCTCTGATTGCGGGATAGGTAAATATTTATGCTTTCCCACCACGAAATTGTTGAAATCCGGATCGTGAAGCGCCAGTGCTTTCACCTTGGCAGGGTCGTCCAGTATACCCCATCTAACCAGGTCATTCCAACGTGTGCCTTCGCCGGCAAGTTCGGTTACCCTTTCATGCTGTAATTGCAGCAAGAAATCTGCCTGGCTTAAATTTGGTTTCACTGCCGATAATTTGGCCATGTTTGAGCGTTGCCTTACTCTATCGACATACTGATAAGCATCTTGTGTTTGGCCTAAACCGTTCAAACATTCGGCATACATCAGCAACACATCAGCAAAACGGATAACCCGGAAGTTAATTGGCGAGTAATAATCCTCGGTATTTTTGGCGTAATCGTCTTCATACTTATGAAACCATACCTCATCTTCACCATAACCACGGCTTTTAAATGATTGGCCAAATACCATACTAAACTCAGACCCTCTAACATCGAGCGAATCAAATATGGCTGTTACCGGTAAACGCGGATCGCGGTTACCATCAAGTGCTTTCTCTTTACTCAACTCGGTTACAATAAACCGGGTAGCTTGGCCATCGCTCCATCCTACGCCACGCGGGCCAAAAAACTGTGCTCTTTCGCTACCCACGGATGAGCCAGGGCCATCACTATCTCCACCTTTGTTTTGAGACGAGAACTGAACCTCGAAAACAGATTCTATGTTATTTTCATGCAAATCGGTAAAGTTATCCTGGTAGTTAGGCATTAGATCATAATATTGTTTACCCTCTCCTGTCACCAGCCAATCGAATGCCGCTTTAGCCTCGGTATACTTTAGTTGTTGTAAGTACGCTTTACCAAGCAAAGCGTAAGCTGCACCTTTTGTGGCACGGCCAACTTCGGCATCACTGTATTTTGCAGGTAAATTAGGGATGGCTTCGATCAGATCTTTCTCTACCTGTGCCCAATCCTGTGCGTTGGTGCTGTATGGAAGCAGATCAGACGTTGTTGAGGTTTTAAGAGACAATGGAACATTGCCCCAAAGCGACGTTAAATTGAAATAATAAAGCGCACGTAAAAATTTTGCCTCAGCGATGTACTGCGCTTTTAAAGTAGCATCCATATTAATAGCAGGCAGGTTATCGATAACCTGGTTAGCGCGGTAAATGCCTGCATAATGGTCATGCCAGGTTTGTATGCCGCAATCAAAATTGTAGTTAACAATTAAAAACTTTTGCCAGTTCTGCAAATCGAGCCATGGGCTATTACTGGTACCCTCGTCCGAGCGAAGGTTTTGGTTAAAATGGATCCAACGGGCATAGGAGCCAATTCTGTAAAAGTTGCCGTAAACCGCATTGATACCCAACTTGGCATCACTTGCAGATTGCCAGAACTGCACAGTTGTTAATGTATTGGGGTTGGCTACTTCCAGCGCCTTTTTACAAGAGCTGGCCAACAACAATGCAACCGGAATTATATATAATAATGTCTTTTTCATAATCATTTAAATAAAGTATGCTTGTTAAAATCCGGCCTGAATTCCTAATGATATTAACCTTGTTGATGGATAGTTACCATTATCCACACCACGCTCCAGTAAACCATTGCCCACAATGTCCGGATCAAGCCCTGTATATTTGGTAATGGTGAACAGGTTTTGGCCAGATGCATAGATCTTTAAATTAGAGAAGCCGATCTTCTTCAGCACGTTTTCGGGAATCATATAACCCAACTCCAGGTTTCTTAATTTCAGGTATGAACCATTTTCAAGCCATCTGTTGCTATCGCCACGGGTATTGTACTGGATGTCCAGGTCGCCGCTGTAAGCAATTCTTGGGAAAGTTGTACTTGGGTTGGTTGGGGTCCATGGGCTTATGCCACGGCGGTAGTTGGAGTTATCATCAAACTTGTCGATAATGCTGCGTACGCTGTTATATATTTTATTGCCATACACGCCATAAAACTGTACTGAAATGGTAAACCTTTTATAAGCACCATTAAACTGTAAGCCCGATTCAAACTTAGGGAAAGGGCTGCCGGATGCTGTACGGTCATCATTATCAATTTTGCCATCCTTGTTAACGTCTACGTAGCGGATATCGCCCGGTTTGGCATTAGGTTGTGTGGCATGTGCATCAATTTCGGCCTGATTCTGAAAAATACCATCGGTTTGCAGCAGGTAAAACTCGCCTATTGGCTGGCCAACAGGTACCCGGGTTAAACCGGTAGACAGGTAAGGCACTACACCCGGAAGATAAGTAACCTTATTTTTTACAGTTGATATGTTACCGTTGATGGTATATTTAAACTGATGATTGTTATTGCGATAAGCCAGCGTTAACTCAACCCCGGTATTTTGCAGGTCGGCAGCATTTACGTAAGGTGCCGTGCCCGAAAAACCAGACGTTTGCGGCAAAGGCAATTGGATCAATACATCACTGGTGCGGGCACGGTAAACCTCGCCGCTGATAGAGAATGCTCCTTTGAACAGTTCTGCATCAAAACCTAAGTTCAGGGTTTTTCTTTCTTCCCATTTCAGGTTTTCATTATTACCGTTTAACTGAATGGCACCATTTTGCAGTGTTTGGCCAGAACCAAATACTGTTGTTGGAAATAAGCTGATTAAAGCCAACCTATCATAAGCACCAATTGCCGAATTACCTAATACGCCATAAGATGCACGTAATTTCAGATCGCTAACCCAGTCGGCTTTAAAGAAGCTTTCTTTACTGATACGCCAGGCTCCTGATACAGACGGGAAATTACCATTACGGTTAGCTTCTCCGAATCGTGAATCGGCATCATTTCTAAATGTACCGCTTAACAGGTAACGGTCGGCATAATTGTAGTTTAAGCGGGCAAAGTAAGAGAAGGTTTTAAAAAGACTGATGTTGCCACCTACCTGCGGGTTGGTTCCACCAGCATCGAGTACCTGGAAATAACTGCCGCCCGATGTTGGTGTGTAAGTTTGTTTTGAACCACTCATAATGTCGTAGTTATCAATGCGCCAGCTGGTACCGATAACACCATCAATGCTGTGCTTGCCAAACTTGTGATCAAAATTCACCGTATTTTCATATAGCTGCAGCAGATAATCGGCCCTGTTTTCATATAGCTGGGCTGGGTCAAGCGGCTGGTTATAAGTCCAGCTGCCATTCTCTCTGAAGCTTTTATAATGATCAAACCGGGCTTCAACGGCAGCATTAAATTTGTAGGTAAGCCAGCTTAACGGTTTTAATTGAGCATAGCCGTTACCTCTTAAAGTTGAGAAATACTGATTATCATGAACCAGGTTATTATAGGCTACCGGGTTGGTACCAAAAGTATAGGCACCATCGCTGCCATAACCGTAGCCACCGGGGTTTTTAGGATCGTAGATAGGAATTACAGGAAGCATCCGTACCATATCGATCAGCGGGTTACCTTCCATCAGGTCGCGGCTGGTAGAGGTTAGGCTAATGTTTTCGCCGATGCTAAAAATACCTTTCCGGCCTTCTGTGTTAACGCGTAAGCCAATGCGGTTATATGAAGTACCGATAACAGTACCATCGTTATTATAGTAATTGGCCGATACCAGGTAACTGCCCGATTGGCTGCCGCCCGAAAAATCAACGTTATACTCTTGTTTCGAGCCTGTTTTAATAACAGCGTCCTGCCAGTCGGTGTTAATAGCCGGGTTAAATGTACCTACGGCTACACTTGATTCGGGTACCTTACCGGCGTTAATATAGGCCTGTCTGTTCAAATCGGCAAATTCAACATTGTTGGTCAGGTCCCAGCGTTTGGCAATATTTTCAACACCATATTTGGCCGAGAAATTAATTTTCATCGGTCCGTCTTTTCCCTTTTTGGTGGTGATGATAATTACACCATTTGCAGCAAGTGATCCATAGATAGCCGCCGCTGATGCATCTTTCAAAATCTGGATACTTTCAATATCATTGGGGTTAAAGTCCCTGCCGCCTTGTGTGGTTACTAATCCATCAATTACATACAAGGGATCATTATTACTAAGGTTACCAATACCGCGAATCTGTACTACAGATTCCTGGCCTGCCTGGCCTCCGCTACGTACGTCAACACCTGCTGCCAAACCTTGTAAAGCCTCGCCAACAGTATTTGCCGTAACTCTTTTCATGTCTGACGCTTTTACCACCGATGCAGCACCGGTCAGGTCCTTTTTGTTAATACTCTGGTAACCAATTACCACTACATCATTTAAAACCTTAGGGTCTTCCTGCAGGGTAATATCAATAACGGTTTTACCTTTTATAGCTACTTCCCTGGTTTTAAAGCTCACATACGAAAACCTTAAAGTACCATCAGGATCTGCCAGGCTAACTTTGTATTTACCCGCAGCATCTGTAACTGTTATAATGGTGGTATTTAAAACCGATACGGTTACACCAGCCAGGGGCTGCCCCGAGGCATCCTTTACATTACCCTCAACCTTACCGCCTACTTGTGCAGAGGCGTTTAAGGCCGTGAACAACATCAATAGTAAACCTGCAAAGAATATTTTTTTGCGATTTAAAAAGTGCCGGGCGCCCGAATTGAACGGATGGCTGCGCGCAGGCCTGAATAAAAAATGTAAATTTTTTTCCATAATTTTTTTTAATTGGTTTATCGAAGGTGCTGATGTGGGGGATTACATCCAGCTGAACCGTCGGATCAAATATGAGCGAATTAGAAATCAGGACTATTATCATTTTGTATCAATCTGTCTCTATTTTGTATCATTTTATTTTTTATAAGTTTTAAGTATCTATATTTAAAATGTAATAAAACCAGCCTCTTTATTGAGCCATTATTGCGCATTTGGCATTTTTTAATCCATAACCAATTAGATTGAAACCTATTCGTGTACTGCTTATTTTGCTATTTATAGCCGGTAAAATACTGGCCCAACCTTTCTCGTTTAATCATTTCCAGGTAGAGAGCGGGTTATCTAATAATTCGGTTTTATGCAGTATACAGGATGATAATGGCTTTTTATGGTTTGGTACAAAAGACGGGCTTAACCGCTTTGATGGTTACACTTACAAAATTTTCAGGCATAACTCAGATTTAGCAAATAGCATAGGGAGTAATATTATTTATGCCCTGCATCAGGATAGAGAACACATCTTATGGATAGGCACAGAACGTGGTTTATACAGGTACGATCCCCTATCAGAAAGTTTTAAGCTGTTACGAGTTACCGATGGCATTGATGTAACCCACATACAATCTGATGGGGATGGCAATTTGTGGTTTATTGGCAGGCATAACCTGTATAAATACAACAAGAAGGCCGGCCGTATAACATTTTATAAAGAACTCCAGTACCAGGTTACCACCTTATGCATCACCAAAAACAACACTATGTGGGTAGCTGTATTGGACGGCCTATTGAAAAAATTTGACGACAAAACACAATCCTTTACATCTTATAATTTATTTGCGCATTCGCCCGAGGCAACCTCAAGGGCCGTGCAAACCATATTTGATGCAGAAAACGGGCAGCTATTTATCGGCACCACTAACCAGGGTGTAAAGGCTTTTAATTTGAAAACTAATACCTATACCGATCTTATAACCTATAATGCCCAGCACGATGAATTATTTGTAAGGGACTTTATTAAACAGACCTACAATCAATACTGGATAGCAACAGAATCTGGCATATACGTTTATAATACCCTTACCAAAAAATGTGCTGTATTAGCTAAACAATATGATAACCCATACTCCCTATCAGACAACGCTGTATATACATTCTGCATGGATAAAGAAGGCGGCATTTGGGCAGGCACTTATTTTGGCGGGTTAAATTACTACGCCAAACCTTATAATTACTTTGAAAAGTTCTTTCCGGGAAGAGGGGAAAACTCTTTATCCGGAAATGCGGTACGTGAGATACATGCCGATAGCCAACATCAATTATGGATAGGTACAGAGGATGCCGGCCTTGACAGGTTTGACCCACAGACCGAAAAGTTTTATAGTGTTAAACCATTAGGCACCAAAAAAAGCATGTCCAACTTAAACGTTCATGGTTTATTGGTTGATGGGGATAAACTATGGATAGGCACTTTTGAGCACGGTTTAGATGTTATGGATATAGGTACCCACAAGGTACTGCAACATTTTTCGGCCAACACTTATCCTTACACCTTAAAAAGCAATTTTATATACGGTTTATATCAAACTACAGGAGATAACATAGTAGCTAGTACCGGTAATGGAATATACCAGTATGTAAAGGCAGGCAATAATTTTATTCCGCTTTTTGGCTTTCCCGAGGGCAAATTCTACACTTCGATATATGAGGATTCGAAAGGCACATTTTGGGCCGGCACCTACCGCGATGGACTTTATTTTTTCAACCCCAAAACAAAAGCCCGGGGTTTTTACATTAATAATCCCGAGGTTAAAACCAGCCTTCCTAACAACCGCATTAACCGCATTTTTGAAGATACTGACCATAACATGTGGTTTGCAACAGAGGAGGGATTGTGTTTGCTAAATACAGATAGAAACGGGTTCAAAAGATTTACAACTAACAACGGGTTGTTAAGCAACGTAATATACACCATGCTCGAGGACCGCCATAAAAACCTATGGATCAGTACATCTAAAGGCCTGGCATGCCTTAATATCCGCAGTAAATCAATCTCGGTTTATACTAAAGCCAACGGGCTCTTAAGCGATCAGTTTAATTATAATTCGGCCTATCAGGATGCTAGCGGCATTATGTACTTTGGTTGTTTAAAAGGCTTAATCAGGTTTAACCCCGAAACATTTAAAACCAACAATTACATTGCACCGGTTTATATCACCGGCTTTCAGGTAAATAATGAAGAACTGGGGATCAATAAAAATCAATCTCCTTTAAAAAAATCAATTCTTTATACAGATACCATTGTTTTAAACCATACCCAATCATCCTTTAGTATTGATTTTGCTGCACTGGGGTTTACCTCACCACAAATGACCTCATACGCCTATAAAATGGATGGGCTGGATAAAGACTGGACTTATATACGAACTAACCGTAAAGTTTACTTTACCAAACTGGCCGCAGGTAACTATATATTTAACGTTAAGGTAAATAATGACAATGCGCCTGGAAGTATCCACACCAAACGGCTATTTATACAAATCATCCCACCTGTTTGGGAAAGCTATTATGCTTTTGCCTTTTATTTCATCTTATTAATTCTGCTGGTTTATCTTTTCACAAAGCGTTATCATAACAATGTAGAAGAAAAAAACAGGCGCAAAATCTTATCCCTTGAAAATGAAAAAAAGAAAGAGATCTATGAAGCCAAAATTGCCTTTTTTACACACGTAGCACATGAAATACGCACCCCGCTTACATTAATAAGCGGCCCCCTTGAAAGGGTTATAAAGAAAACGGAGCATAATAGAGATATTGATACCTACCTGAAAATTATGTGGCGGAACACCGAGCGATTATTAACGCTTACTAATCAATTATTAGATTTTAGAAAAACTGAAACACATGGTTTTTCACTAAGCTTTGTAAAAAAGGATGTAGTAACTATTGTTAATGATAATTTGCTAATGTTTAGCCCGGCGATAGAGGCAAAAAACCTAAAAGTTGATATTGACTATGCGCAAGCCCAGCTATTTGCTTACATAGATGCAGAAGCCCTTAATAAAATACTTTCAAACCTGCTTGATAATGCTATAAAATATGCCCAGCACATTATCCAGTTAAAAATATTTACCGATGATTGTAATAACCAATTTACGATTAGTATAAGTAACGATGGACATGTTATCCCGTACGTAATGAAAGATAAGATCTTCGAAACTTTTTTCAGGCTTAAAGGGGCTGAGAAAGAAGCAGGAACAGGTATTGGCTTACCCTTAGCCAGATACCTGGCCGAACTGCATAAAGGAAACCTTAACCTACATGAAAGTAGCGACGATATAAACACATTTATCTTGACTATACCCTTACACCAGGAAATTGAATTTAACATTTAATACACCAATGAAACCTACGATATTACTGGTAGACGACAATGAAGAGATCTTGGAGTTCTTAATCATGGAACTTGAGGATAAGTATAAATTATTAACTGCATTAAACGGTCAGGAAGCTTTAGAGCTATTAAATACCGAACCCATACAATTAATAATAAGCGACATTATGATGCCTGTTATAGATGGCTTTGAGCTCTGTAATTTGGTAAAGTCTAATTTCAACTTCAGTCATATCCCCATCATACTGCTTACAGCAAAAGATACACTCCAATCAAAAATCATGGGGCTTGAGATTGGTGCCGATGCTTATATAGAAAAACCATTCTCTCCCGAACACCTTGATGTGCAGATAGCGAGCCTGCTCAAAAACCGTAATAACATTAAAGCTTACTTTGCCAGTTCGCCTATGGTTCATATGAATACGATGGCTTACACAACATCAGATGAAAAATTTCTGGAGAGATTAAACACCATAATTAATAACAATTTAACCAATGCAGACCTGGATGTTGAACATTTAAGCAATTTAATGAACATTAGCCGGCCTACACTTTACAGAAAAATTAAGGCAATATCAGATTTGACACCCAACGAATTAATTAACATAGCAAGGCTTAAAAAAGCAACAGAAATGTTAAATGAAGGGACCTTTAAAATGGTGGTTATTGCCGAAATGGTTGGCTACACATCACAGAATCATTTTGGGCGAAATTTTTCGAAACAGTTTGGAATCTCCCCTTCCGAATATGTGCATACAAGGGGCCAAAACAGATAACCTCAGTTGCCCGCTTAATAAAAGGATCTAAAGAAATTTTATAAATACAATGCCTATCCTGCTATAATATTTAACACTGCGCTATATAAATTATTAATTAAAATTTGTTTATGCCAAAAAATACTTACTAAATTTAACGAACCAATTATTTTACTTACCCGTAGTGAATAACGATTTTATTGATAGTAAGTGTATCCAGCAATTGATTGCAGGTGATGAATCCGCATTTACGCTTGTTTATGAATTATATGCTGAAAAAGTGTACAGGCTTGCTTTTAGATTTTTGAAAGACCGGGAGCAAAGTGAAGAAATTGTACAGGAAGCCTTCATTAAACTGTGGTTAAATAAGGAAAAGCTGAGTGCTGAGGGCAATTTATGGCTATACATATTTGTGATAACCAAACGATTGTCAATAAATGCATTAAGGCAAATATGCAAATCAACAGACCTTACAGAAAAGCTGCTTCACGAAATTAAGCATCAGGATAACACCACAGAAGAAGATGTACTTTTGCGGGACCTGGAACAATATGCCGACAAAGTAATAGCTACTTTACCACGCCAGCAGAAAATGGTTTATATGTTAAGCCGCGACAAAGGCTTATCACACAAGGAAATTGCCGAGCAGCTGCAAATTTCGCCAAACACAGTAAAAAACCACATTGTTGAAGCCTTAAAAACATTGAAGGCCCAATTAAAGTATTCTGATTTTATCTGCATTCTTTTCTTTTTTATCCGGCCCTAATTCGCTTCTCTTCATACTCATAATAAGGGTTTTCTGTAACTTCTCCATCCTTATTGAGCTCAAAATTTCTTGACCGATAACGAGAGTTTTAAAAAAATATAGTTTTTTATTAAAACTAACTAGTCCTACCACCTATTTGCGGTGTTCTATCATTAAACCGACCTGCCCGGGGCGATTATAAACCAAAAAATGAACATAAATAAAGCAAAGCTTCAACGCTTGTTGCATCAGTATTTAAACAATAATATAAGCCGTGAGGATTGTATTGAATTGTTGAACTACATTAACGATGGAGATCTTCACGGAATGGAAGAACTTATTGATGCCGAATCATTTGATCTGGACCATGGCCCCGAGTTTAGCAGCAAACAGTCGGCAGATCTATTGAACAAAATCAAATCTGATCCAAGGTTTGGTAGCCTTAAAGTCGCTCAAATTATCCCTGAGCAAAAGTCCCCTAAATTCTACCAAAGCAAATGGATCAAAATAGCTGCCACTGCGCTTATATTTTTTACGGCAGGCCTTCTGTTCTTCCAGCATCAAAAAAACAACACTAAAATTAATACCTCACAGCTTAATAATAACTCCGCTTCAATAATTATTCCCGGCAGCAAAAAGGCGACCCTAACCACCAGCAACGGAAAAGTAATTTTGCTTAATGATGCTGCTAATGGTGTTTTAGACCAAACCAATGCGGGCAATGTTGTCAAGATCAATACAGGGCAAATTGTTTATCATAACTCTGGCCATAGCTCTACTGCCAGCGCCCTGGTTTATAATACACTGTCTACACCCAAAGGAGGCGAATACCAGCTGATTTTACCAGACGGGACTAAAATTTGGTTGAATGCAGCATCATCTATCACCTATCCTACTGCATTTACCGGCAAAGAACGCCGTGTATCCCTTACCGGTGAAGCCTACTTTGAAGTTGCGAAAAATAAAGATAAGCCTTTCTATGTAGACGTTAACCATACGCATATCAGGGTGTTGGGCACGCATTTCAATATCGAGGCTTACAATGACGATACCGAAATGACTACCACCCTGCTTGAAGGTTCGGTTCAGTTAACTAAAAACAAGGCGTTGTCATTCCTACAGCCGGGTCAAAAGGCGGTAATACCCAATAACAGCGATAAAATAGCAGTTTCTACTGCAAACGTCAGGGAGGCTATAGCTTGGAAAGAAGGCTATTTCATTTTTGATGACGAAGACATTACCGGCATCATGAAAAAGGTTTCGCGCTGGTATGATGTAAGCGTAAGCTACAAGGACAGTGTGGACGACCAAAAATTCGGCGGCACATTTTATCGTGCTAAAAGCATAACAGAACTACTACAATACCTGGGAAAAATAGGAAAAGTACATTTTGCTGTTGAAGGAAGGAGGGTAATTGTTATGAAGTGACCTATACATTCCCTTTAAACAATTATCTGCAAAAACAAACCAGGAGCGCTCGAACGCCCCTGGCTCAGGCCAAGGCCAAAGTCAGATAACTTGTAATTGCAGCTTAACACAATCAATTCATTAACCTAACATTCAAATGTATAAAATTTTTACTGATTTAAATCGCAGTAAGCAGCCTTGCTGTATTCATAAACCACTGCTCGTCATGAAACTAACCCTAATTTTGTTAACGGCTACCTTCTTACAGGTATCGGCAGCAACTTTTGCACAAAAGGTTACGCTCAGGGTTAAAGGTGCGACTATAAGGGAAGTCTTTGAAAAAATTCAGGCACAAACAAGCTATGATTTTTTATATAATGCAGACGACCTGAAAGCATCAAAACTGATAACGCTGGACGTAAAGAACACCAATTTAAAAGATGCACTTGACGACTGTTTTAAAAACCAGCCGCTATCATACACGATAGAAAACACCACCATATTAATTACCCGTAAGGCCCCTCCTGCCGTTGCTCATGCGGCAAAAAAAACTATTACAGGTGTAGTTACCGATACCACCGGTGCACCATTGCCGGGTGTAACCGTGCGGGAAAAAGGAACCCAAAATGCCACCAGCACAGATCTGGCCGGCAAATACAGTATTTCAGTGGCCGAAAACGGTGCCGTTTTAATATTTAATTTTCTAGGCTTTAGCCCACAGGAGGCTCCTGTTAGTGCTACAGGCAATATCAATATTAAGTTAAAGAGTATCGATACAAAACTTACCGAAGTTGTTGTTGTAGGGTACGGTACGCAGAATAGGGCCAGCATTAACGGTGCTGTAGGTACAGTTGGGGCCGTAGATATTGGCGATAAACCGGTATTAAATGCATTCCAGGCTTTGCAGGGCGAATCAGCAAACTTAATTATTCAGCAAAATTCGCTTGATCCGGGTGCTACTCCCATTGTTAACATCAGGGGCGTAGGTACTACGGGCAACAATGATCCATTAGTAGTAATTGATGGGATCGTAACTCAAAGCACCGGAAGTTTGAATACGATAAACCCTAACGATATTCAAAGCGTTACCATCCTTAAGGATGCCGGCTCGGCAGCTATTTATGGTTCGCGCGCGGCCAATGGGGTTATATTAGTTACAACCAAAAGCGGAAAGCTGAATCAAAAAGCATCTGTGAGCTATAGCGGCAGTTATGGCCTGCAAGTACCTGATGTGATGGTACATAAAATAGATGCATCAGAAAATGCTTATGATAAAAATATGGCCCTGGTTAACTCAGGCCTGGCACCGGCTTATACACCAGAGCAAATACAAGAACTCCAAAGCGAAGGCAGGGGCACCTGGGATTTAAACCACCTGGTGTACAATGCGCCATTGCAATCGCACAACGTAAATATAAGCGGCGGTGGTGAAACCAATTCTTATTACATATCTGGCGGCTATCAGGACCAAATGAACAGCTTTGTTGGTAATGGCGGTTCGGGTAGTAAGTACGGCTATCAGAAATATAATTTACGGTTAAACCAAACAACCATAGTTGGGAAGTTTAAATTTAATGCGATATTAAATTACACCAAAACCCGTAATAAAACCACAGCTGCTAATGAGGGCTTTACCATTGCCGATGCCAATCGTGTACCTTCAAATTATAACTGGCAGGATGCTAATGGCAATTACCTAACCAACCCCATATCCTCTCAGCAAAATGCGCTGGGTATGTTAAGATTAGGCGGCTTTAACCAAACCGATTATGACGAAATTTTTGGTAACCTGAATGGTACTTTAACCATTACCAAAGATTTAAAGCTAACCGGCGTTTTTGGCGGCACACTCGATAATAACGGAAGTTTTTATCAGGATAAAGTGGTTGACTTTTTACCGGCAGGAACATCAGCCAATAACGATCTTTCTGTTAACGACGGAAACAAAAAGACCAACCTTTTTAATACCCAGGTATATTTAAATTATAATAAAAACATAGGCAAACATGCAGTTAGTGCTACTGCCGGTGTTTCGAGCGAAATTTATAGCGGCAGAGAATTTACCCTATCAAAAAGCCTTACCGATCCTACTTTAGGTACGCCAACAACAGGTACCACCATAAGCCCTACCAATTCAAACAACAGTATTGCTATTGATGCCAACAGCCTGCTTTCGGCATTTGGTCGTGTAAACTATAACTATGCGAGCAAGTATTTCCTGGATTTTGTATTCCGCGAAGATGCTTCATCCAAATTTGCACCTGGTAAAAGGGCGAGTTTCTTTCCATCCGTAACTGCCGGTTGGGTGGTAACTGATGAGAACTTTATGAAGCCACTAACCAACACGCTTAACTATTTTAAAGTGAGATCGTCGTATGGTATATTGGGTAACCAAAATGTAACCAATTTCCAATACCAAACTACTTATTTTAACTACACAGCGGCATACGGATTCAATAACAATTTGGTAGGCGGTGCCGGCACTAATCAGTCTAACCCCGATCTGACATGGGAAAGCGCAGCAACATTTAACGCAGGTGTTGATTTCAGCTTGTTTAACAATCACCTTTCGGGTTCATTTGATTACTTTAATAAAGTAACCCGTAACATTTTACAAACACCGCAGGATATTCCTTCCATTTTTGGCGCCACCCCTGCAGATGCCAACGTAGCTAAAGTTAGAGATGCCGGATGGGAAGCAACATTAACCTATTCATTAAGGGGTCAAAAAGTTTCACAAAGCTTTAGCGTGAACGTAGCCGATAATAAAAACACGTTATTAAAATTGACAGGAAATGCAACAGAGCAAATTAACCAGCCTGATGTTTATGCCCTGATCAGAAAAGTAGGCCAGCCAATAACAGAATATTATGGTTATAAAACCGATGGCTTATTCCAAAGCCAGGCAGAAATTAATACCTCGGCAAAATTAGCCGGTGTTACGGTTAGCCCCGGTGACGTGAAGTTTAAGGATTTAAACGGCGACGGCATAATCGATTCAAAAGATAAAACTGAGTTGGGTAACCCTTTCCCACGTTACACTTTTGGCTTTACCTATAGGGTAGCGGTTGCAGGTTTTGATGGCATGATATTTATACAAGGAGTTGGTAAACGTGACGAATTTTTAAGGGGCGAACTGGTTGAACCTTTCCAGGGAGGGTACGGCGCAACGCTTTACGATCATCAAACCGATTTTTGGACG
>CAHJXH010000115.1 GCA_903644075.1 Sphingobacteriaceae bacterium
GCTCTTTGTAAGCGACGTGATCATTAACTATATGTACTTCTCTAAATTGGTTTGGTACAGCAGTTCGTTATGGATGTATGCCAGTTTTTTTGCCATGGTGTTTTTAGGCAGCCTGATAAAAAAAGTAAATTTTGGCAATGTAGTGTTAGCTTCTGTAGGTGGTGTAGTAATCCATTGGTTGTTAACTGATATCGACCCATGGTTATACGGAACTACATACGCTAAAGGCATTAATGGTTATTTCCAATCATTGGTGGCAGCTATCCCATTTGAAAAAAATATGATTTTAGGCGACCTGGTTTTCGGACTGATCCTATTCGGAGGGTTCGAATTGGCTAAAAGTAAATACACTGTGTTACGTAGCGAGCCCCAGTTGGCAGCTGCTTAATAATACGATAAATGAAATTTAAAGCGATGAGTGATCATCGCTTTTTTTATGAAATTTGATGGACATGAAACCGAAATTAGTAGTGTTAACAGGCGCAGGCATTAGCTCCGAAAGCGGGTTAAAAACATTTCGCGACAGTGATGGCCTGTGGGAAGGCTACAATATTGAAGATGTAGCCACGCCCGAAGCCTGGGCGCGTAACCCGGCCCTGGTGCAGGATTTCTATAACCAACGCCGTAAATCGGTATTGGAGGCTAAACCCAACGCAGCACACTATGCTTTAGCTAAGTTGGAAGTGAAGTTCGACGTAACCATCATCACCCAAAATATCGACGACCTGCATGAGCGTGCAGGCTCAACCAATGTGTTGCATTTGCACGGTATCATCACCCGTTCACAATCAAGCCTCAATCCAGAACTAACTTACCCCATTGAAGGCTGGGAGATAAGTATGGACGAAGTTTGCGAACTGGGTTCACCATTACGTGCCCATGTAGTTTGGTTTGGCGAAGCTGTACCGATGATTGAGCCTGCCGCAGAGATTTGCCATTCGGCCGATCTGTTTATTCTTGTGGGGTCTTCATTAGCCGTTTACCCAGCAGCCGGGTTGATTAATTATGTGCCCAGGAAAACGCCAAAGTACATTGTTGACCCTGTTATACCGGATGTATCGCTATCGGGAATTATTAAGATTAAAGCTAGGGCAACTGAAGGTGTGCCGGCCTTGGTAGAGGAGTTGATTAATTCCTAATTCTTTGTCATTCCGAGTGTAACGAGGAATCTTCTTCGCAAGGCAAGCGGCTATGCAGATCGAAGAAGATCCTTCGCTTTCGCTGGATGACAAAAGGGCAACACTAATAATTATACCTAAAATAAGTATCCTTAAAATCTTTATTCATGGCTTGGAAACGCTCAGCTACGGTCTTCAAAAACTCTTCGTCCAGTATTTCAAATACGCTGTTTACGCCATCGGTTAAATCAATCTCGGGTACTTTGTAAATTTGCTCAAAAGTTCCGCGCTCTATTTTGATGATGAATTTCTGGTTCATGCTCAAAATCGAGATCTTGAAATCGGGGTGTGGTAGTTCGGCAATAATTCTCATTGTTCAACAAAATTAAGTAATCCTTTTAAAGGATCGGTACCATGCAGGGTGCCAAATGATTCAATGGGCCTGAAACGTGCGAAAAGTTCTTCGCTGTACCAATCTTCACTACGGGTTTTCTTAATCACATCCGCATGCTCGCGCGACCGGTATGCAAACGCTTTTACATCGTCCACACTTTCCCAGATCGAAAAAGTAGCCTGGCGGTAAATAGGGGCTTCCCCAATACCAATTGAAGTTACATAGCCTTTGGCCGATGCCATGATATTGGCAACCTCGTCTACGTTCGACCAAAAGTTTTTTAATCTACGCGTACGGATAGTGGCGCGGGTCAGTACAGCAACAGGTCCGTTATAGTCTGCTGCAGCTCGGTTACCGAAAGGCTGCTTGCCATCCCATTTGCCATGGCTTTGTATGGGGTCCAATAGTATGGTCCAACCCTCATGAGCAAACAGTTTCCACCAGCTGGTAATAAATGATTTTTTATGAAATTGATCGAAATCTTCCCGGCTTTTCCAGACGGCTAAAAGCCCCCATTGCTGCCAATCGGGCTTAAGGTCAAAAGTGCCGTTACGGCCACTGCCCAGCAGTTTCCAAAAAGTACAACCCTTACGTAAACTTAAAGGTAAACGGTGTATGGCCATAGCTAACAATGCTATAGGAATTAATGGCTTGCGGTAACGGATTATGGTAATACTGGTTAACATGGGTAGGGCGAAGTAAGCCAATAAATATGATATTTCGCTTATTAAACTAAGCCAATTGTGTTATACTTTTGTCAAATGGCAGAGGATTTAAAAATTATCGACACTACTGATAAAGCTGGGCAATATCAATCGCTCATCCCACAAATAGAAGGCCTTTTATACGGCGAAACCGACCAGGTTGCTAACCTTGCAAATGTAGCCGCTGCGCTGAAAGAGCAGTTTAAATGGTTTTGGGTTGGCTTTTACCTGGTTAAGAATGGCGAACTGGTTTTAGGGCCATTTCAGGGACCGGTTGCTTGTACGCGTATAGCCAAAGGTAAAGGCGTTTGCGGTGCCTCATGGGAACAGGCTAAAACTTTGGTTGTGCCTGATGTAGATGCTTTCCCCGGTCATATTGCTTGTAGCTCATTGTCAAAATCAGAGATCGTGCTTCCTTTATTTAACAATGGCGAAGTTTGGGCTGTGCTGGATGTGGATAGCGAGGAACTGGACCAGTTTGACGAAACAGATGCCAAGTACCTGGAGCAAATTGTAAAGCTGATAGCTTTTAATGGATAAAATTTACCTGATCTCTGGCCTCGGTGCCGACTATCGTTTATTCAAGCATATCGAATTGCCGGATTATGAGATGATCCACATGCATTGGATAGAGCCGGATAGCGGCAATACCTTGGCAGGTTACGCAGGCAAGCTAATAGATAAATACAACGTACAACCAAACTCCGTAGTAATTGGAGTATCATTAGGCGGGATGCTTACTATTGAAGTGGCTAAGCAGGTGCAATTGAGCAAGGCCATTCTGATTTCGAGTATTAAAACTAGTGATGAAGCACCGTGGTATTTTAGCTTCTTCCGTAATTTTCCCTTTTATAAACTCATTCCTGGTAAGTTCTTTACCTCGTTTGGTATATTAATAAAACCTGTTTTTGGGCACATGGAAAAAGAAGATGGGCTGATGTTTAGGTCGATGCTCGAAAACTCATCGCCCACATTTATTAGCTGGGCAATGCATGCCGTGTTAAATTGGCAAAGCAAAACTGCCGTTCCAAACGTTTACCACATTACAGGTAATAAGGATATGGTATTCAATTATAAAAAAATTAAAGGCGCTACCATTATTGAGGGCGGCACACACATCATGGTTTTCGATAAGGCTGAACAGATTAATCAGCTATTGAGGGAGATTCTGCAGAAATGAAACTTCCAGAATCTTATTATCTCGATACCGACGTGGTTAAACTCAGTCGCGATCTCATCGGTAAATATTTATTTAGCCGTTTAGATGGGGTGGTTACAGGCGGCTATATTGTGGAGACTGAAGCGTACAATGGCGTTATTGATAAAGCATCGCATGCTTATGGTAACCGTTTAACTCCCCGTACACAAACCATGTTTATGCAGGGTGGTGTAGCCTATGTTTATTTATGCTATGGTATTCACGAAATGCTGAACATTGTTACCTCGGTAGAAGGGCAACCACATGCCATATTGATCCGCGCCATTAACCCAACTATAGGTTTGGATATTATGCAATACCGCCGAAATATGGCTGTTATAAAGCCGAATATTACAATGGGGCCAGGCTCAGTAGCAAAAGCACTCGGCGTATCAAGAAAAATTAATGGGATTAGCCTGCAAAGTGATACTTTATGGCTCGAAGACCAGGGTTTAACATTTACAGATGACGAGGTTGCAGCCGTTCCGCGGGTAGGAGTTGATTATGCAGGTGATGATGCTTTACTGCCTTATCGCTTTTATGTTAAAGGTAATAGTTACGTAAGCAAACCAAATAGATAATATTTTAAACTAAAAGTAAATATTGTGGTTATGTAATTAATATATAAGCCACAATATGGAATACGAATACGAACTAAAACGACTTGAAAGTATTGAACGCCTGCGCGGTATGATCGACAAGATTAAGACCGCCATGTTTACTACTTACAGCACCACAGAGGGTTTCCATAGCCGCCCGATGGGCACCGCACAATTAGATGTTGACGGTAACCTGTGGTTCTTTACCAATGAATTCTCGACCAAGATGGCCGAAATATCTACCGAAAACAAAGTATTGGTTACTTATGCCGATACCGAACGTAACAGCTATATCAGCATAACCGGTCATGTTTATTTATCGGATGATCGTGCGAAAATCCAGGAACTCTGGTCGCCAATTTTAAACACTTTCTTTCCCTTAGGAATTGATGATCCCAAACTGGCATTGATTAGGCTTGATACGGAACATGCCGAATATTGGGATACCAGCACAAGTGCAATAGTTATACTTTTTAAACGTATTAAAGCTGTTTTAAAAGGCGATACATACGAGAAAGACGAACACCGGGAGGTAGATTTATAAAATACAGGCAGATGAACATCTGCCTTTTTTGTAATATTGACCAATGAATTTTGAAAACAGCCTGCCGTTTGCACAGTCATTGGATGCGAACGACCAATTTCGAGCCTTTCGCGAAGAATTCCATATACCACAACATCAGGGCAATAATGCCATATACCTGTGTGGCAATTCATTAGGCTTGCAGCCTAAAAGCACCGAAAGTGTTATAGTGAGTCAGTTAGTTGCCTGGAGAAATTTAGGGGTAGAAGGCTGGTTTGAAGGTAACGAGCCATGGCTGCAATATCATAAACAATTAATTAAGCCTTTGGCGAAAATTGTAGGTGCGCAGGAAAATGAGATCGCAGTAATGAACTCATTGACCGTGAACCTGCATTTGCTGATGGTGAGCTTTTATAAACCTACAGCTAAGCGATATAAGATACTGATTGAAGCAGGTGCTTTCCCATCCGACCAGTACGCAGTAGAGAGCCAGGTTAAGTTTCATGGTTTCGATCCTACTGATGCTGTTGTAGAGTTATTCCCTCGTGAAGGCGAGTATACTTTGCGTACCGAAGATATTTTAGCACAGATTGACGCTAATGCAGATGAAATAGCCTTGGTGCTTTTTGCCGGGATAAATTATTATACCGGTCAGCTATTTGACTTGGAAGCTATAGTTGAGGCCGGGCACAAAGCCGGTGCTTATGTAGGTTTAGATCTAGCACATGCTGCGGGGAACGTTCCATTAAAGCTAAACGAATGGGGGGCCGATTTTGCCTGCTGGTGTTCGTACAAATACATGAACTCGGGCCCGGGCGGTATCAGCGGGATTTTTGTACATGAGAAACATCATAATGATGATACTTTAGATCGCTTTGCCGGATGGTGGGGATATAGGCTTGATACCCGTTTCAAAATGACACAAGGCTTTCAACCCGAAGTTGGGGCAGAAGGCTGGCAGGTAAGTACCAGTCCAATCTTATTAATGGCCTCTTTAAATGCTTCGCTTCAGATTTTTGAAAAGGCAGGGAGTGTTGAAGCTTTAAATCAAAAGAGTATCCAGTTAACGGCTTACCTCGAGTATTTAATTAATGAGGTAAATAAGCAGATTGGATACGAGCATTTTAAAATCATCACACCAACCAATCAGCAGGAGCGGGGAAGCCAGCTATCTATCATTTGCAAAAGTGATGGGAAGGCTATTTTTGATTACCTGGTGAGCCGTGGCGTAATTGGCGACTGGCGCGAACCGGATGTGATTCGGATTAGCCCGGTGCCGTTGTATAATAGTTTTGAGGATGTTTACCAGGCTGCCAAATACTTGCTGGAAGCCGTTAAGCAAGTGGTGAAGTAATAATGCTAAAGATAGCCTTCAACCCGATATATGCTCACCCTTTGCCGGAAGGCCATCGCTTCCCAATGCTGAAGTATGAGCTGATACCGGGGCAGTTACTACATGAAGGTACTATTAACCAGGAGAATTTATTTTCGCCCGATCCCGTATCAGAAGAAATTGTGCTCTGGACGCACCAACAAGGTTACTGGGAGCAGCTGCGCGATTTAACTTTATCTCCTAAAGATCAACGCCGTACCGGGTTCCCGCTTTCAGCCCGTTTAGTGGAGCGTGAGCTGAGAATTGCACAGGGAACAATTGATGGTTGCTATTACGCTTTTGAATATGGTATAGCCTTTAACGGGGCCGGTGGCACGCACCATGCAGGCAGCAATTGGGGCGAAGGTTTTTGTTTACTGAATGACCAAGCCATCGCGGCTAATTACCTGCTGAAGAAGGGGCTGGCAAAATCTATCTTAATTGTTGATCTGGATGTGCACCAGGGTAATGGTACGGCAGAAATCTTCGAACATAACCCGGCGGTATTTACTTTTTCGATGCATGGAGATAAGAACTTCCCGTTCAGGAAAGAAAGATCTGATTTGGATATACCATTGCCGGATGATACGGGCGATGATGAGTTCCTCAGCATCCTCACAGAAACCCTGCCCAAGCTAATCGCACAGCAAAAGCCCGATTTTATATTTTACCTGGCCGGTGTAGATATACTGGGCACCGATAAATTGGGCAAACTTAAAGTATCTAAAGAAGCCTGCAAGGCCCGGGATCAGTTTGTATTGGAGCAATGCAAGCAAAACAATATCCCGGTACAGGTTAGTATGGGTGGCGGGTATTCTATCGATATTAAGGATATTGTGGATGCGCACTGCAATACATACAGGGTAGCAAATGATTTGTATTTTTAAGGGTGTTCCGTTTTTGAAAAGCGGAACGCTTCGGAACACCCGGAACACCCTGGGAAAAAGATAAAATTGTGCACTGATGGCATCATAAAGGCCGTTTTTGATGCCAATCTGGAAAATGACTTAAAAGTCCGGAACACCCCTGAAAATCCGCGATATAAACATACAGGCGTTAATTTTCGCACATTGATAGTTGCTATGTTTAGGCAGAGGCTGCATGTTTCTTACTTATTTGGCTAAATCTCAAATAAAGTAATATGGAGGCTACACAAAGCCCCAGTACAAGCCCGTACCAAACGCCCATTACACCCAAATGAAAATGTATGCCTAATACATACCCAACAGGGATTCCTAAAACCCAATACGCCAAAAAGGTAATCACGGTTGGGATGTTTACATCGCCCATGCCCCGTAGCACACCAAGGCCTATTACCTGTGCGCCATCAAATAATTGAAAGATGGCGGCTAGTATAAGTAGTTGTGCTGCAACTACAATAACACTTTCATCTGAGGTATAGATCCATGGTAACCAGTTATGAAAAATTGTAAAGATCAGCGCCGTTATAGACATAAATACCAGTACAACATGATAACTTGCAATAGCCGAATGCCGGAGATCATGAAAGCGTTTGCCTCCAAAAAAATTCCCCGATTTAATAGCTGCCGCGGCCGAAATACCGCTGGCCATCATATAAGTGATAGAAGCCATGTTAAGTGCTATCTGGTGTGCGGCCTGTGGTACAGCACCCATGGTACCGATGATGATAGCAGCGCCGCCAAAGGCACTCACCTCAAATGTATACTGCATAGCTACAGGCGCACCGATCTTGATCAGTTGTTTAATGCGCGACTTATTGATGCTCTCCACTACAAAGCCTTTTAAATAAGCTTTAAACCGGGCTGATCGTAATACATAGAACGACATGACGATAGCCATCATCGAACGGTCGATCAGCGTACTATAACCTACACCTCGTATCCCCATTGGGTGAATGCCGAACAGGCCTTTTACAAATGTGATACCCAGAATGATATTAAGTACGTTACCCCATATGGATATTTTCATGGCCTGTTTGGTAAAGCCAAGGCCTTCTGCAAATTGTTTAAAAGTGGTAAACAGCATCATCGGTATTACCGATATACCCAATAACAGTAAAAATGGCTTCGCTTGCGCTACCACATCGGCAGACTGATCTAAATGGGTTAGCATTAATACAGCGCCGAAGTATATAAGCAGAAACAGGATAATACTACTGATGATATTAACCAAAAGGCTATTAGCAAGCAACCTGCCGCATTCGTGATAATCCTGCTTGCCATTTTGTTGCGCTATGAGTGGAGTTAAGGCGTAGGACATACCGAGGCCAATCACCATAATAATCATAAACATGGCATTAACCAGCGATACGGCTGCCAGGGCAACAGTACCTGCAAAGTGACCCACAATAATACTGTCGGAAGTTTGTACCAGGATATGCCCCAGTTGTGAGATCACCACCGGAATAGCCAGTTTAAGGTTGTCCCGGTAATGGGGTTTGTATTTGGCTAAAAATTGTTGCATAACGGCGGCTAATGTTGGCCGTCAAAAATAGGCTTTTTGAGTTTGATCTTAAGCTGCTGTGTAAAACTCTTCTTTCTCGGTAGTATGCACACGTATTACACCAGACAGTACCAAGTCAACCATAATGCGTTGCGCCCGGCGACGGCTTAAATTTAACAGTTCGCAGTACTGTTTTACGGTAATACGCTCGTTGGTTTCTAAATATTCAAGCAGGGCTTTCTCTTTAGTCGAATATTCGATCAAAACGCCCTTATCATCATTTGATCTTTTCAGCACATCAACCACAATTTTACTGGCCAGTACGCTTTTGTCTTTCACACGCACGTATACCCACCATTTTTTATCATCACCGAGGGCATAATGAGGCTTGATATCGCTTTCGGGAATCTCTACAATCAGCACCAGCTTATCATCAGCATAAACTTCTTCGAAAGATGGCTCCAGTGCGGGCTTGGCAAAAAAGTGTGCCGCTTTGGTAATCATATAGCGTTCTTCTTCCTCGTCTTTCACGCCTTTAATGGTGCCATCATCGGCTACACCAATAAGTAGTCTTCCGCCTTTATTATTAGCGAAGGATACCATCGTTTTAGCTATCTTTTCGCAGCTGGTTATGGTTTTCTTAAAATCTTGGGTTACGGTTTCACCTTCCAGTATCAGTCTCTTAATGTTCATTCCCCTCTTGTGTTATAATGTAAGGTGTTTTAATTTCCATCCAAAGGTTCGGTTCAGCAAATGGCACAAACCCAAACTGGGCATACAGTCCATGTGCATCTTTAGTGGCTAAGGACCATCTTCGTAATCCCTGTAATTCGGGATAGCTTCTTATAGTATGTATCAGCCATTTACCAAGGCCATGCCCACGGTGCTCATCACGAATAAATACATCGCAGATATAAGCAGAAGTAGCTTTATCGGTTATTACCCGGGCAAAGCCTACTGTAATGTTGTCTTTATAAATGCCAAAGCACATTGAATTTTCTACCGCACGTTTAAAAACTTCTTCAGGCATACCAACTGCCCAGTATGATTCATTGACTAACAGGTAATAAACGGAATCTACGTCGAGTAATTGTTTATCTGTAGAAATACTGTATCCATTTTGTATGCAGTTGGTAATTAGTTCATCAGTCACCATTTCTCTGTAGATTTTATGCGGGCTTTTCAGTAAAGTTTAGATTACGAATGTACACTTCGTTGTTTACGGTTACACATACTTCGCCTGCTTTATTGTAAAATTCTATATTGAAAATGCGCGTGTATTTACCCTCGGTATTAATAATATGTTCGGCTTCAGCAATATCGGCATCAGTAAGTGTAGCAGTAAAACGCAGGTCGGTGCTACCGGGTTTTAAAAAGTTGATCTGGGCAGATTTACTCCATACAATAACCTTATAGCCTTTGTTAATCAATACCTGGTGCATCATGATGGGATGGAAGGGATCGGCTGCGCAAAACAAGGTTCCGCCAAAAATTGCCTGGTTATAGTTGATGTTAAACAAACTCCTGTTAACCTTAACTGTAGTGCTTTTAAAATCTTTGGAGATATTAACCACCCAGATGCGCTGAAACAAAAGCGGTGGATAAAACCGCAATCCCCATTTAAGTAAAGAAGCTGTGATAGCCATAAGTCGAATATCAGCATAATGGGTTATTGTTGAAAGAGGAAGGGGCGATTATTTATGCACATGTTTAGAAGCGCGTCGTGCTGAACTTGTTTCAGCATCCCACTTGCTAAGTAGATATTCAAAGTCTGCAACCTGTTCTGTGGGTTCCCGAAATAAATTCGGGATGACGGGATTTTTTTGCTTATTAATCACCAATTAATAAATCCAAACATTTGATTAATGCCGGCGTTAATACTATGCATCTGATTGATTAACAGTTTAATTCAAAAACTATGAAAAAGAACATTTTAAAATTTGCAATAGCAACATTATTTGCCGGCAGCATGGCTGTAGGTTGTAGTTCAGAAAAATCGGCAAGCAGTAGTTCTGATAGCACCAAGATGGACTCGACCAAGATGAATACACCAGCAACTGATTCTGTGAAAACAGACAGTACAAAAAGGGATACAACAAAAAATCCGGCTAAATAATATTCTTTTATTTTAAGAGTAGAGGCCCGGCTAAAGCCGGGCCTTTTTTCGTGTTATACGTTTGTTTTTGGGTGATTTTCGTTTTTAATTTATAGTTAATTTATATTGATATTCAATTTATTATGTTGTTTATATAATGCGTTTATTTAAATAGATTGAAAGTTTAAGTATTTGTTGATAGGATTATCTTGAGGCCTTTTCCCGCCTGTTTCGAGTGGCTCAACATGACAACCCGCCGCACACTTTTTGTCATTCTGAATGTAATGAAGAATCTTCTTCGCCATACATTTCCGACTTGCAAGGTGAAGAAGATTCTTCGCTATAGTTCAGAATGATAAGATAGACGAATAGGAATTTTGAATATAATGAACTCTCTATGGTCGGTTCTTCATTACATTCAGAATGACAAAAAGGGTGATAAACAAAAAGGTCCGGCACATTTGTGCCGGACCTTTTTTGAAAAGACGTAAAACTCCTTAAGCGCTAATAATAGCGGGCTTAATAATTTTACCTGCAGAATATATTTTACGAACCTGGTAGGTTTTTTTGTTTTGTGATTCGAAGTAAGTACGTACGTTAATCTCGGCCAGGATACCCAGTGTGATTAATTGTACACCGCCTAATAAAAGGATCAATCCCAATATCAACATTGGCTTGCCCCAAATATCGTGGCCCATAATCTTAAGCACCAGCAGGTAAAGGTTAATCAGCACACCGAAGAAAAACAAGGTAAATCCAATGCTGCCAAATAAGTGCATTGGCTTTTGGATGTACTTGCGGAAAAACACCATCAGGATCAGATCGCTGATTACTTTGAACGTGCGGTTAATACCATATTTAGATTTACCGTGGATGCGTGCGTGGTGGGCCACATCAACTTGAGTAATGCGTGCACCCTGTTGCTTGGCCAGTACCGGGATAAAGCGGTGTAACTCGCCGTATAAGCCTAAGTTTTGTGCAATCTCGGTGCGAAAAATCTTCAATGTACAGCCGTAATCTTTGATGTAAACACCAGTAAGCTTACGAATCATGGCGTTGGCAATTTTGCTTGGTATTTTACGTAAAAACACACCATCCTGGCGGTTTTTGCGGTTGCCGGCTACTACGTCCCAATCTTCATCTTTCAGCTTTTGCAGCATAGAGGGGATGTCTTTTGGGTCGTTTTGTAAGTCGCCATCCAATAGGGCAATGTATTCGCCTTCGGCATGGTCAATACCTGCTGTCATGGCGGTACTTTGTCCGTAGTTTTTACGCAGCTCAACCAGTTTAACGCGGCTATTGTCGTTTTTAATAATCTCCTGTTGAGTACCATCTTCAGATCCATCGTCAACAAAAACTACTTCGTAATCAATACCAGCCAAAGCTGAGTCGATTTCGGCAATAAGCGGACTAATGTTTTCTTTCTCGTTGAGTACTGTAATGACTACTGAAAGTTCGGGCATGTGGAAATTATGTTATTGGGAGGCAAAGATAAGATTTATTTAGGAAGTCCGTAAGTAAGGAAGTCCGCAAGTCCGTAAGTCAGAAAACTCCGAAAGCTAACCAGTCCGATAGGATGTTATTAATTGTTATTGAGAATTGTTTCTAAATCCCTCTCCCTTGCGGAGGTTGGGAGGGGTTTTTGTTTCTCTTCGAACTACTCTTCCTGATCGGCGTGCATCATTTCGTCCTTACGCATCGGCATTGCATCAATAAGGCCAAATAATTTTTTGGTGGTTACAGGCTGATGGCTACGTAGTTTCTCACCATTGTCTTTACCTATCAGCAATACTGTAAAGCCCGAACGGATGTGGTTGGTTTTGGCAGCTGCCGACTTAGAATCATAAATTATCACTTCAACATCCCGTTGTTGTAAACCTGCTTTATCTGCCATTAAAATATGCTCTTGCTGTTTTAATGCGCTTTGCGATGATTTGTCAGCAAATAACAGTACGGTACGTTTTGCGGTATGTTGTGTGTAATTGCCTATCACCAGCATGCCCATTATAAGGTGTTTCAACATAATACATTAACATGCTCAAATAAAATTTGTTGTGTAAATTATATTATAACATTTTCGCGACAAATGGCCTTAAAAGGGTTAATCTTAAAATTCTTATATTTGCGGCTTCAAAATGGATAAGAAAGTCGCTTTTTATACGCTGGGCTGTAAGCTGAATTATTCGGAATCGTCTGCTATTGGCCGCCAGTTTGCACAGGCAGGTTATCAGTCGGTTACGTTTACAGATGAGCCTGATATCTTTGTAATTAACACCTGTTCGGTAACCGAAAACGCCGATAAAAAATGCAAAAAGATAGTAAAGGAAGCGCTTAAAATATCGCCCGAAGCTTACATTGTTGTAGTAGGTTGCTACGCACAATTAAAGCCTGTTGAGATTGCCGAAATACCTGGTGTTGATATGGTACTTGGCGCTGCCGAAAAATTCCAGATCATCGATCACATTACCGATCTTACTAAGCAGCCAAAAACGCTGATCTATAATCAACCCGTATCTGAAGCTAAAGAATTTGTTACCTCTTATTCATTTGGCGACCGCACCCGTACTTTCCTGAAAGTGCAGGATGGTTGCGATTATTCTTGTACTTTCTGCACCATTCCGCTGGCTCGGGGTAACAGCCGCAGCGATAATATTGAAAATGTATTAAAGCAGGCCGCTGAGATTGCAGCATCTGGTGTACGCGAAATTGTACTGACCGGTGTTAACCTGGGCGACTTTGGTTTGCAAAATGGTGAACGCGTAAATAAATTCATCGACCTGGTAAAGGCGTTGGATGAGGTAGAAGGTATAGACCGAATCCGGATCTCATCTATCGAACCAAACTTACTGACCGACGAGACCATCGAGTTTGTGGCTACTTCTAAAAGATTTGTTCCGCATTTCCATATTCCGCTGCAATCTGGCTCTGATAAAATACTGGGGTTGATGCGTCGCCGTTATAAACGCGAGCTGTATATTAATCGCGTGGCAAAGATTAAAGCTTTAATGCCTGATTGCTGTATCGGCGTTGATGTTATTGTTGGTTTCCCCGGCGAAACCCGTGAGGATTTTATCGATACTTATAACTTCCTGAACGGCCTTGATATTTCATACCTGCACGTATTTACTTACTCTGAACGTGAAAATACGCTGGCTGCCGAAATGGGTGGCGAAGTGCCGGGATCAACCCGTGCCGAGCGGAGCAAAATGCTGCATATACTTTCTGATAAAAAACGCCGTTCTTTTTACGAATCGCAACTGGGATCAACCGGCCAGGTTTTGTTTGAGGGTGATATTAAAGAGGGTTATATGCACGGCTTTACCCGCAACTATGTGAAGGTAAAAGCCAAATATGACCCTATACTGGTGAATGAGCTGCGTACGGTTACTTTAACCGCCATAGCGCCAGACGGTGATGTTGAAATTACAGAAAGCGAAGAGATATTAGTTCATTAAGTTTTATATTCGCTCCAAAATACTACCTGAATGTTTCCAACCCTTTCTGACCTAATCAGATATTTTACCGGTGCTAACATACCGTTGCCTTTTCAAACTTTTGGCTTCTTTGTGGCCCTTGCTTTTATGGCCGGTTACTGGGCATTTGGCGAAGAGTTTAAACGTAAAGAGAAATTAGGCTACATTAAGCCGGTTGAAAAAACAGTTACCATTGGCAAACCTGTTCAGTGGACTGACCTGATAAGCAATGGTATTTTTGGCTTTATAGCCGGTTACAAATTGCTTGATGCTGTATTAAACTATCATGATCTGGTTAATGATCCTCAGGATTTCATTTTATCGCTTCGCGGAAACTGGATTGGCGGTATTTTAATGGGCGTGGGTTTTGTTTACTGGGCGTATGCTGATGGTAAAAAGCAGGAATTGGCCGAACCGATTACCAAACGTGTAATTGTACATCCATACGATTTATTGGGAAGTATTTTAGTCTGGGCAGCTGTATTTGGTTTTGCCGGTGCAAAGCTGTTTAATGCCTTAGAGAACTGGGACGATTTTATGAAAGACCCGGTAGGGATGTTAATCGGCTTTAGT
>CAHJXH010000116.1 GCA_903644075.1 Sphingobacteriaceae bacterium
CGATCTTTTCGGCTGGCCTGCTATCCACACCCGTTTAGGCGGCGAAAAAGAAGAAGCGCCGACGCTGAAGAATATCTTTTTGGATTGCGGTGCTACCTCTAAAGATGAAGTTGAAAAAATGGGCATCCACGTAGGTTGTGTAATAACTTACGAAGATGAGTTTATGGTATTGAACGACCGCTACTATGTTGGCCGTGCCTTAGATAACCGTGCTGGTGGTTTCATGATTGCCGAAGTTGCCCGTTTACTGAAAGAAAATAACATCACCCTGCCATTTGGCCTTTACATTGTAAATGCCGTTCAGGAAGAGATAGGCCTTCGCGGTGCCGAAATGATTGCCCACCACATTAAACCAAATGTGGCTATTATTACCGACGTAACGCATGATACCCAAACCCCAATGATCAACAAAATTGTTCAGGGCGACTTGGCTTGCGGCCGCGGACCGGTTATTTCATACGCACCTGCTGTGCAAAATAACCTGAATAAAGTATTGGTAGAAACTGCGCAGAAAGCAGAAATACCGTTCCAGCGCCAGGCATCATCACGCTCCACAGGTACAGATACCGATGCTTTTGCTTACTCAAACGGCGGTGTTCCTTCAGCATTAATCTCTTTACCGTTACGCTACATGCACACCACGGTTGAGATGATCCATAAAGAGGATGTGGACAATGTGATCCGACTTATTTATGAGACCCTGTTAACCATCGAAAACGGCCAGGATTTTAAGTATTTCAAATAAAATAAAACTTCAAACAAGACACTCTAATTTTCCGTATATACAATCATCTGATAAACAGCTTTAGAAAAATATGAAACCTACTTTATTAATATTGGCCGCAGGGATGGCCAGCCGTTACGGCAGCATGAAACAAGTTGACGGCTTTGGGCCCAACAGCGAAACCATTATTGATTACTCTATCCACGATGCTATTAAAGCAGGTTTTGGTAAGATCAGCTTTATTATCCGCGAAGAATTTCTGGATAGCTTTAAAGCTATTTTCGAACCTAAATTAGCCGGCAGGGTTGAAACAGATTACGTTTTCCAAAACTATGATCTTAAACCTTTTGGTATTGATTATGAAGTTGAACGTGCTAAACCATGGGGTACTGCCCATGCTGTTTTAGCTTCACGCAACCAAATTAACGAACCATTTTGCGTTATTAATGCTGATGACTATTATGGTTATGAAGCTTTCGAAAAAATGGCCCAGTTTTTAACCAGCGAAGTTGCCGACGATAAATATTCATTAGTAGGTTACCAGATCGATCGTACTTTATCTGAGCACGGCTCGGTATCGCGCGGTGTTTGTAAAGTGAACGACGAAGGTAACATGGTTGAAATTAATGAGCGTACCCAGGTATATTTTAAAGGTGATGGTGTGGTTTATGAAGACGGCGGCGTTGAAACCGAATTACCTACCGATACCCGCGTATCTATGAACTTTTGGGGCTTTACCCCTGCTGTTTTTGAACAAAGCTTACCAATGTTCCAACGCTTTGTTGAGAAAAATAAAGATAACCCTAAAGCGGAGTTCTTTATCCCATTGGTGGCTGATGAGTTGATCAAAACAGGTACTGCATCTTTCAAAGTTATTCCAACCGGTTCAAAATGGTTTGGCGTTACTTATAAAGAAGATAAACCGATCGTACAAAAAAGTATTGCCGATTTAATTGCCAACGGCACTTACCCGGCAAATCTTTGGAGCTAATATTATTCTATCACGTCATTGCTGAACTTGTTTCAGCACCCTACAGGACAGGTGTATAACTTAATGGCTTAGGCTTAGCATGTGGGATCCCGAAATAAATTCGGGATGACGGAATAGATAACAAACAAAAATCCCCGCCATACCAGCGGGGATTTTGTCGTTAGGATCTCCCCTTTGTCATTCTGACGGCAGGAAGAATCTTCTTCGATAGTCAAGTTCACTTACAGGGCGAAGAAAATTCTTCACTTCGTTCAGAATGACAAAACGAGTTGATATTAGTGAATTTTATACCTATTCGCTCCTCAAACTTTTAATTGGGTTAGCTAATGCTGATTTAATAGACTGAAAACTTACCGTGATAAAGGCAATTCCCATTGATCCTAATGCCGCAGATAATAAAACCCACCACGAAAATTCCTGCCGGTAAGCAAAGCCCTGCAACCATTTCTGCATAGCTAACCATGCCAGTGGCGATGCTATTACAATGGCAATAATTACCAACTGTATAAAATCTTTAGTAAGCAAGGTTGTAATCCGGGCAACGTTTGCTCCCAATACTTTGCGGATGCTTATCTCTTTATTACGTTGCTCTGCCGTATAAGCGGCCAAGCCAAACAAACCCAAACAAGCAATGAAAATAGCCAGCAAGGTGAACGATAGAAATATATCCCCGGTACGTTGTTCGGTACGGTAAAGCGTGTCAAAATCCTGGTCCATAAATGAGTATTCGAAGCGTTGATTGGGCGATACCGCATTCCACTTTTTCTCGATCTGTGCCATCAAATACTTTATATTACCAGACTGTATCCTGATATTTAGCGAAGCCCTGAAATCGGGCGCCAGTATCATAGCCAAAGGCGTAATATTATCGCGTAACGAATTAAAGTTAAAATCTTTTACCACACCCAATACTTGATATTCGCGCTTTTGGCCTGTGCGGTCCGGGTAAAACACCTTTTTATTTAACACATTATTGCCTGTATAACCCAGCATTTTGGCGGCTGTTTCATTAATAAGTATGCCCGTTGAATCTGTTTTCATCTTGTCCGAAAAATTACGCCCCAGTGCCAGGCTCATACCCATTGTGCCTAAATAATCGGCATCAACTTCCCATAGTTCGCTCATAAAGGGTGTAGTACTACTATTTTCACCAGATATGTTGGCAGGTTGTCTGTTATCTGCAGTAGGCAGAAATCCGGTTACGGAGGCATCTTTAACACCCGCTAACTTTTTTACCTCAGCTTTTAATATGTTAGGATCTTCGAGCAGGTTAGCGTTTTTTACAATCAATACATGGCTGCGGTCGAATCCCAGGTTTTTATTCTGAATATAATTAAGCTGATTATAAATAGTAAGCGTGCCTATAATAAGGAAAATGGTAATAGCAAACTGAAACACAATTAAAGCACTGCGCAAACCACCACCTTTTAAACCTGTTAACTTTCCTTTCAATACATTGATCGGTTTAAATGCTGACAGAAAAAACGCGGGATACGAGCCTGCTATTACTCCTACTACAATTACAATAACTAATAATGCAGGTAGTAAATAAATAGCAGTATGTGAGGTAATAGATAAATTTTTGCCTGCCATCTGGTTGAAGGGATGCAACAATGCCCAAGCCAATAGCAAAGCCAAAACAGCGGCAAACAGGGTAATTAATATCGACTCTGACAAGAACTGATAAATAAGATACGCTCTTGACGAACCTAGCACTTTCCTTACCCCTACTTCGCGTGCGCGGTTGGCAGAACGTGCTGTAGAAAGGTTCATGAAGTTGATACATGCTATCAACAAAATAAACAAAGCTATGGCACCGAAAATATAGATGTAACCAATATCGCCATTAACACCTAACTCACGCTGACGGTTAGAGCGCAGGTGGATATCTCTTAAAGGCGTAAGGTTTAAGCGGATAAAATTGCCTTTGCTGGCAAACTTATCATAATTAAAGGTAGCGGTATTAAGGTGCAATTTCATGAAGCTGCCTAACTTGGCTTCTAACCGTTGCGGGTGGGCACCAGGTTTAAGCATTATATAAGTTTGATAATTGAAATGGTTAAAGTTATTATCGGTACTCCGCGGATTGGATGCCATCGACAAAAAGAAATCGAAATTAAAATGAGATTGTGCAGGCATATCGCGCATTACACCAGTTACCTTATAATCGGTGCTATCATTAATAAACGTGAGTGTACGGCCCACTACATTGGTACTGCCAAAATATTTTAAGGCAGTACTTTGGTTAATAACCACGGTGTGCGGTTCTTTTAATGCAGTAGCAGCATCGCCGGCAATAAATGGCAAAGTAAAAATGCTGAAGATGGCCGGGTCGCTATAAGCCACTTTATACTCTTGTATATTTTCGTCCCCTTTTTTAACACGTGTGTTAGCCGAGGGTGTTAAACGTGCGGCTTGCTCAATTTCCGGGAAATCGTGTTTCAAAGTAGCGGCTACAGGTGGTGCAGCAATGGCGTATGAGGTGGTAACATCGTTGTATTTAAAATCGGTGTTTACCCGATAAATCCGGTCGGCATTTGTATTGTAATTATCGTAGCTCAATTCATCAGCTATATAAAATACTATAAGCAGGCATGCTGCCAGGCCTAAAGTAAGCCCTAAAACATTTAATATAGTGAAGGCTTTGTTTTTTAATAGGCTGCGAAAGGCTGTTTTAATAAAATTTCTGATCATAATTGGTGAATGATTTATAGTTGTTTTATCGACTTACTACCAAAACTAAATAATTAGTTTTTAAATAACTAATTATTTAGTTTAATAAATATAGCGCAGCCGCAAGTTTTTAATTCATGAGTGAGAATGATAGATGGAGCCCAAGGATCTCCCCTTTGTCATTCTGACGGTAGGAAGAATCTTCTTAGATAGTCAAGTTCATTTACAAGGCGAAGAAGATTCTTCACTCCGTTCAGAATGACAAAACATACTTGTAAAATCCCAGCCCTATCAGCGAGATTTTTATTTTACATAACTCCCTA
Organism: Sphingobacteriaceae bacterium; assembly: GCA_903644075.1. Taxonomy (GTDB): domain Bacteria; phylum Bacteroidota; class Bacteroidia; order Sphingobacteriales; family Sphingobacteriaceae; genus Mucilaginibacter. The sequence continues at coordinate 4,712 of CAHJXH010000116.1, forward strand.
TGATTTTCCGGGAACGTTCCCGATAATTATTTACATTTGGCTCTGTAACCAATTATTAAATTTCTGATGAAACGATATTCGCTCTTAGTCGTTGTTTTGTTAACTACGTATACACAAATATTTGCACAACATATGCAGGTCGAAATTTTAGGCAATACCGAAAGCACAGCCAAACAAGCCAATGCTTTAGTTATAAAAACCAAAGAAGCCGTTGCCCGTGTTTGGGTTTACAGCCCTACCGTTATCCGCGTTAACATCAGCAAAAATACCGGCGTGGCCGATACCTCTTTTGCGGTGATCCAAAAACCTGCCGATGCTATTGATTATAAAGAAACCGGCGACCATATTGAGGTTACCACTTCAGCATTAAAACTGAGCATCCAGAAATCGCCATTGCGCTTTAACTTTTATACTGCCGATGGGAAAGAGTTAAGCCAGGACGATAGCCGCTTCGGTGTTAACTGGCAAGGCACACGTGTAGTTAACTATCGTAAACTATATAAAGACGAGCGCTTTATCGGCCTTGGCGAAAAAACAGGTGACCTTGATCGTCGCGGCAGCTCCTATACCAATTGGAACAGCGATGTGCCAGATCATGGCCCCAAAAGCGATCCATTGTATGAAACCTTCCCGTTTTTCGTGGGCATGCACAGTGGCCTGACTTACGGTTTGTTTTTCGATAACACCCATAAAAGTTACTTCGATTTCGGTGCCACTACAGACCATCAAATGAGCTGGTTTGGTGCCGATGGCGGTGATATGAATTATTACTTCTTCGGTGCGCAAAATGTGGCTGATATTATTAAAGATTATACCTGGTTAACCGGCCGTATGGAAATGCCACCGCTGTGGACTTTGGGCTACCAGCAATGCCGCTGGAGTTACATGAGTGCTCAGGAGATTTTGGATATTGCCAAAACCTTCCGCGACCATAATATCCCGGCCGATGTAATGTATTGTGATATTGACTACATGGATCATTACAAAATCTTTACCTGGAACCACGAGACTTTCCCTGATCCGAAATCGTTTATCGACAAGCTGAAATCAATGGGCTTTAGGTTGGTTACCATTGTTGATCCAGGCATTAAGGTTGAACCCGGTTACAAACAATACGACGAAGGCGTAGCTAAAGATTACTTTGCCACCTACCCCAACGGCGAAAAATTTGTGGGCGAAGTATGGCCCGGCCGATGTCATTTTCCCGATTTTTTCCGTGACGATGTACGCAAGTGGTGGGGAGCCTCCTTCACAGCCCTTACCGAGCCCGGTGTTGAAGGTTTCTGGAACGACATGAACGAACCTGCCGCCTGGGGCCAAAACATCCCCTGGATGGTTAAATTCGGCAATTACTATATGCCCGAGATCCGTAACGTTTACGGGATGGAAATGGCCCGCGCTACTTACGAGGGCACTAAGAAGATCTTAGGTAATAAACGCCCCTTCGTATTAACACGTGCAGCATACTCGGGCACACAACGTTATTCTGCCGTGTGGACGGGTGACAACTCTGCCTACGATGCCCACATGCTGTTAGGCCAGCGTATGGTGAACAGCTTAGGCATTACCGGTATGAGTTTAGTAGGTGTGGATATCGGTGGCTTTAGTGGAGACCCTACTCCTGAACTGATGGTCCGCTGGAACTCGCTGGGTGTATACACCCCGATGTTCCGTAACCATGCTATGCAGGGCACCAAAATGCGTGAGCCTTGGCGCTGGGGCGAAGCTAATGAGAAGATCATTAAAAAAGACATTGAGCAGCGTTATAAATTGCTGCCATACTTATACTCAAGTTTCTACCAATCGCATCAAACAGGACTTCCTGTGAGCCGTACGCTGGCAATTAACTATACGCAGGATACTATGGTTTATAATCCAACCTATCAGAACCAGTTTCTGTTTGGCGATGGCTTATTGGTTGCCCCGGTTATCAGTACAGAGCATACCGCGTCTGTTTACCTACCGCAAGGCGAATGGTATCGTGTAACTACTGGCCAGCACTATGATGGCGGACATGCTTATACTGTTGATGCCCCACTGACCGACCTGCCTGTATTTGCCAAAGGCGGTGCTATTATCCCGATGCAAAACGTAATACAAAACACCAATGAAAAAGGTGACGGTATACTGGAAGTAAACGTTTGGTACGGCAAAGAAGCCAGCCATTTTGTTTATTATGAAGATGATGGTTCATCGTACGATTACCAGCATGGTACTTACCACAAACGCAAGATCAGCTTCGACCCAAGCCATAATCATATCACATTTGGCGCAGCAGAAGGTAGTTTGACTTCGAAATACACTAAAATTAAATTGGTATTGCATGGCTTTGGAGGTCACTTGAAAAAATTCGTTGTAAATGGCCACGCAATTAGTGGTACTGATACTATCGAATTTGAGAATAGTGGTAAGGTGATTACTGTTGCTTATTAATAATATCAACTGAATAATAAAAAGCATCCGCCAAAAACGGATGCTTTTTTGTTACCTAAACCGGCACGTCATTGCGGGTACGAAGCAATCGCGAACTATACAGAGCGGCTCTGCTTATCGAGGATTGCTTCGTACCTCCTATGTTTGTAAAAAACAAAAAAGACTCGCTACCGCAGGTTTCCAACCTGTGGTAATAACTTTGGTAAGGTTTCACCTTACTTAATCTGAAAGCTTTAAATAATATCCGTCACATTTATGCTGCGCTAAACTTACAGCGGAAAACCATCATAAAATCTAACCGTCTGTCGTCCCGAACTTGTTTCGGGTCCTCACGTGCTAAGTCAAAAATTTACAAGGTCTGCGAGCCTGTCCTGTGGGGTGCTGAAACAAGTTCAGCATGACGGGTGGAGAGAATGGTGCAAAAAAGGCAGTTTAAATATCAACAAAAAAGGCCCTACTGTTTCCAATAGGGCCTTTTTCAAAAAAAACTATTATAATTATTTCACTTCTTCAAAGTCAACATCCGTTACTGTGTCGCCACCTTGTGCGCCACCTGCTTCCGGACCACCTGCGTTAGGCTGACCCTGACCTGCATCACCTGTTTGTTTGTACATCTCTTCAGATGCAGTAGCCCAAGCAGCATTCAGTTCAGTTTGTGCAGCTTCGATAGCGTCGAAATCTTTGGCTGAGTAAGCTGATTTTAATTTTTCTAATGATGCTTCAATAGGTGCTTTTTTGTCAGCAGAAATCTTGTCACCATATTCTTTCAATTGTTTCTCTGTCGAGAAGATCAAAGCATCGGCACCGTTCAGTTTTTCAACTTCTTCTTTTGCCTTTTTGTCAGCATCAGCGTTAGCTTCAGCTTCGTCTTTCATCTTTTTGATCTCTGCATCAGTTAAACCAGATGAAGCTTCGATACGTATTTTTTGCTCTTTACCGGTTGCTTTATCTTTAGCAGATACATGCAATATACCGTTAGCATCAATATCGAAAGTAACTTCTACCTGTGGTACACCACGTGGCGCAGGCGGGATGCTATCCAGGTGGAAGCGGCCTAACGTACGGTTTTGTGCTGCCATAGGGCGTTCACCTTGCAAAATGTGGATTTCTACAGACGGCTGGTTATCAGACGCGGTTGAGAAAGTCTCAGATTTTTTGCTTGGGATAGTAGTGTTTGATTCGATTAAGCGAGTCATTACACCACCCATAGTTTCGATACCCAATGATAATGGGGTAACATCTAACAATAACACGTCTTTTACTTCGCCGGTTAATACACCACCTTGAATTGCAGCACCGATAGCCACAACCTCATCAGGGTTTACACCTTTTGAAGGTGCTTTACCGAAGAATTTCTCAACAGCTTCCTGTATAGCAGGGATACGGGTTGAACCACCTACCAGGATGATCTCGTCGATATCAGAAGTGCTGTAACCGGCATTTTTCAATGCAGTACGGCAAGGCTCAATAGTACGTTTGATCAGGCTGTCGGCCAGTTGCTCAAATTTAGCTTTGGTTAAAGTTTTAACCAAGTGCTTAGGCGTACCGTCAACTGCAGTAACGTATGGCAGGTTAATTTCGCTTTGTGCAGTGCTCGATAATTCGATTTTAGCTTTCTCAGCAGCTTCTTTTAAACGTTGTAAAGCCATAGGGTCTTTACGCAGGTCAATACCTTCATCGTTTTTAAAGTCGTCTGCCAACCAGTCAATAATAACCTGGTCAAAGTCGTCACCACCTAAGTGAGTATCACCATCGGTTGATTTTACTTCGAAAACGCCATCACCCAGTTCCAATACAGAAACGTCATGTGTACCACCACCGCAGTCAAACACAACAATTTTCATGTCGCGATGAGCTTTGTCCAGGCCATAAGCAAGGGCAGCAGCAGTAGGTTCGTTAATGATACGTTTTACTGTTAAACCTGCAATTTCACCGGCTTCTTTAGTAGCCTGGCGTTGTGCATCATTAAAGTAAGCCGGTACGGTAATAACCGCTTCAGTTACTTCATGACCTAAGAAATCTTCAGCAGTTTTCTTCATTTTTTGAAGAATCATGGCAGAGATTTCTTGCGGGGTATATTTACGGTCGCCAATTTCAACACGTGGTGTGTTGTTATCGCCCTTAACTACTTTGTAAGGTACACGGCCAGCTTCTACAGTAACCTCGTTAAACGAGTTACCCATAAAGCGTTTAATAGAGTAAATAGTTTTAGTTGGGTTGGTAATAGACTGGCGTTTGGCTGGGTCACCCACTTTACGCTCGCCATTATCAACAAAAGCTACTACAGATGGTGTAGTGCGTTTACCTTCGCTGTTGGCAATAACTACGGGTTCGTTACCTTCCATTACGGCCACGCAGGAATTTGTTGTTCCTAAGTCGATTCCAATGATTTTAGACATATGATTGATTTTTTCTTTTATTAATTAGTCAATTCCTATCCCTATTTATCAATGGTTGTGCCAAGCTTAAATTGGCAGTAAATTAAATTAAATGATGGCAGAAATAATACTTTTAGTCAGAAGTAAATGAGATTGCGATGACAGCTTGGCAGAAATGTAGCAGATTGATAGATGAAACTATACGCCAACTACCTCCTGTAATTAATCGATAACATTGTCTCTATTATTCACTAAATTAGGGGTACTAACCCAATTACACATGGCCCCCGAAACACTTATTGAATTGTTAAACGCTGAAAGAGATTATCATTCTAAACATCCGCAAGAGGTCAATATTAAGTTTATTTATACTATTGGCGCTTCTATAACAGGCGTTATTGTTACCATTTTATTTGGGACTAATAAGGAGCATCACTTTATTAATCCCGAACAATTGCGTTTACCAGTACTATTTTTCAGTATAGGTTTTCTCTGCTTATTTTGGGGGTTAGGTGAACATTACTCATTCCATTTTCAACAACGAGTAAGGGTTGAAAAAGCAATTAATGATGTAATTATACAACTTCCCCATTTTAATTACGATACTTTTATTAAAGCAAATAATTTGATCCATTTACGTTACATGGGTAACACGTTTCTCAGGAAACCAACATTATTATTTACTAACGAACCAGACACACGAAGTTTTTGGAGATTTCATGACCGTAAAATAGAGTCGGGTGTTTTACTAATCTTATTTGCTTATAGTTGTTTAATCTATTACTTCCTAACCATCCATTCAGCCTAACAGATTATTTTAACCGCCTCCATCGTTAATAATTTTTAGCTTAATGAGTTTATTGCTAATGAAGTATAGTATAATAGGAATTCACACGCCAAACTGTTTCAAATGATGATCCAAATGTTTAGAGGCTATAATAAAACCTTGTTCTGCACTCAGCTTGCAAAAAAAAGGATGCATAAAGCCGTCATTCGAACATTGCGCATGTGCTTCGATCAGGGTAATTAAATTCTCTTTCTCCAGGGCCACATCTCCCTCACCGGTAATTACAAATGATGGCACTGTTGGCATGTTACGCTTCAACGGTTTGTCTTTGCTGATAGATCTTAACGCGATCTTACCAAATATTTTGCCCAGAAATACTTGTTTATAAACTTGCTTTCCCAAAGCCAACTCTTCCCATTGCGAACAATGTTTTAACATTTGATAAACAGTCATTTTCCCCCACAGTGGTTTACTGTCTTCGTTCAGTTGTTGAATGCGGTTAATGATGTCCTCTCTTGCTTGTTTATCTACAATGGTTAACATAATCAAAAATACCAATCTAATATTTAATAGCGAGGCAATACAGGACAAGATAAGGGGCAGTTAAGACTTTATTAAACGCAAAGAGCCTTACTCAAATGAGTAAGGCTCTTTAATATCAGATCGAGTATAATTACTCGCCTTTTTCTGCTTCGTCTTCTTTTGCAGAAGCTTCTTCAGCAGCAGGAGCAGCCGGAGCTTCTTCTACAGCAGGTGCAGCAGTTTCGGCAACTACAGCATCGTCAGCAGGTGTTACTTCAGCAGCGGCAGCAGGTGCAGCAGCTTTAGTACCAGCACCACCACGACGGCGGGTTGCTTTCTTAGCTGGAGCAGCAGCAGTTTCTTTACCGTATACAGTATTGTAATCTACTAACTCGATGATCGCCATTTCAGCGTTATCGCCTAAACGATTTTCTAATTTGATGATACGTGTGTAGCCACCTGGTCTGTCAGCAATTTTCACTGCGATATCGCGGAATAATTCAGTAACTGCATCTTTGCTTTGCAGGTAGCTAAATACCGCACGACGTGAGTGTGTGTTATCGCTTTTGCCTTTAGTTAAGATAGGCTCTACATAAACGCGTAAAGCTTTTGCTTTAGCCAATGTAGTAGTAATACGCTTGTGCTCGATAAGCGATGAAGCCATGTTAGCCAGCATCGCTCTGCGGTGACTGGTGGTACGGCCTAAGTGGTTGTGTTTTTTACCGTGTCTCATTTTGTTGTTTACTTGTGCACGTGCATACCGTTGGGCGGCTGTTAGTCAAGCCCGCGGAATTATGCCCTCGCTTATTTGTTAGATTTGAGATATTAGATATGAGATTTGAGACAAGCTCTCCTGCTACACTTTCCTTTTCTCTCGGTTATTTGATTTGTATAAATAAAATTCGAGATATAAGTACTATCTCAATACTCATATCTCAAATCTCATATCTGAAGAATTATTCCTCGTCCAGTTTGTATTTTGCCAGGTTCATACCAAAAGATAAACCTTTTGATTTAACCAGGTCCTGAATCTCAGTTAATGATTTTTTACCGAAGTTTCTGAATTTTAACATATCAGCAACGTCGTAAGAAACCAGATCAGCCAGGCTGCGGATGTCGGCAGCTTTAAGGCAGTTCAGTGCACGTACAGAAAGATCTAAGTCAACCAGTTCGGTTTTCAGGATCTTGCGCATGTGCAGGATTTCTTCATCAACTTCTTTAGTTTCTTCTTTAGCCTGAGCTTCAAGCATCATGTTCTCATCAGAGAACAACATGAAGTGCTGGATCAAGATCTTAGCAGCTTCTTTTAATGCATGCTCCGGGTGTACAGAACCATCGGTAACAATATCCAACACCAATTTCTCGTAGTCGGTTTTTTGTTCAACACGATAGTTTTCGATTGTATATTTCACATTCTTAATAGGTGTGTATATAGAATCGATAGCGATAACGCCTACTAAAGCATCCGGATTTTTATTTTCTTCACTTGCAACGTAACCACGGCCTTTGTTTACAGTAAGCTCAACTTCAAGCGTTACTGATGAGTCCATGTTACAGATAACCAAGTCAGGGTTTAATACGGTATAGTTGTTAGAAAACTTGGTGATGTCACCAGCTTTAAAACTATCCTGACCGTTGATGATAACGAAGATTTTTTCTGAATCACCAGAAGTACCGGTTTTCTTAAAACGAACTTGTTTAAGGTTCAGGATAATTTCGGTAACATCTTCAACAACGCCTTTGATGGTTGAAAACTCATGCGATACTCCAGAGAAACGTACTGAAGTAATTGCATAACCTTCCAATGAAGAAAGTAAGATACGACGTAAAGCATTACCAATAGTAATACCGAAACCTGGCTCTAACGGACGAAATTCAAATGTACCATCAAAGTCAGTTGACTTCTGCATGATTACCTTATCTGGTTTTTGAAATGCTAAAATTGCCATTTATATCCTTTTGATTATTGTTTACTTAATTTATATAAATACAGATATGAGATAGTAGATTTGAGATGTGAGATATTTAATAAAATCCCCCAACTCAAATCTAAAATCTCATATCTAAAATCTAATTCTTATTTAGAGTACAACTCGACGATCAGGTTTTCCTTGATGTTTTCAGGAATCTCATCGCGGTTAGGTAGGTTTAACAGTTTACCTGTAAGGTCAGCTGCATTCCACTCAAACCAGTTGTATTTGTTTATTTTTCTGCCGGCAACAGAGTTGCTGATTGCTTCAAGAGTTTTTGATTTCTCACGAACTGCGATCACATCACCTACTCTTACATTGTAAGAAGCAATGTTTACAACTTCACCGTTAACAGTGATGTGTTTGTGACCAACCAACTGGCGTGCACCAGAACGGGTTGGAGCGATACCTAAACGGTAAACAACGTTATCTAAACGAGCCTCTAATAATTGAAGCAAGTTTGTACCGGTGATACCTTCTTTAGCTACTGCGGTATGGAATAAGTTTTCGAACTGACGCTCTAATACACCATAAGTGTATTTAACTTTTTGTTTTTCCATCAACTGCACTGCATACTCAGATTGCTTGCCTCTTCTTTTAGAGACACCGTGCATGCCGGGAGGATAGTTTTTTCTTTCTAACACTTTATCCGGACCGAAGATCGGTTCACGGAATTTACGTGCGATTTTGCTTTTTGGGCCTGTATATCTTGCCATGTTTGTGTTTTTTAAAGTATCAAGCAGCCTTAAAACTGCCGAATCTTAGCTTTAAAATTATTGTTAATTAAACTCTTCTGCGTTTTGCAGGGCGACATCCGTTGTGTGGAAGCGGGGTAATATCTTTGATGGTTGTAACCTCGATACCGGTAGTTTGTAAAGTACGGATAGCCGACTCACGACCAGCACCCGGACCTTTAACAAAAACTTCTACTTTACGTAAGCCCAAATCATAAGCTACCTTACCGCAATCGCCAGCAGCCTGACCAGCAGCATAAGGAGTGTTCTTTTTTGAACCTTTAAAACCCATTTTACCTGCAGAAGACCAAGAGATTGCCTGACCAGTACTGTTAGTAAGGGTAATAATGATGTTGTTGAAAGTAGCGTTAATGTGTGCCTGACCTACAGACTCTACAATTACGATACGTTTTTTGGTTACTTTTTTAGCTTTAGCCATTATCTTTTAGATTTTAGATATGAGACTTGAGATGTGAGATATTTACTCCAACCCGGCACTCATAACTGATTTTTATCCTTTATATTCCAGATTTAAGATGATCGAAAGATATTCTCATATCTAAAATCTCACATCTCATATCTATCAATTATTATTTAGTAGCTTTTTTCTTGTTAGCAACTGTTTTACGTTTTCCTTTACGGGTACGTGAGTTGTTTTTAGTACGCTGGCCACGCAGAGGTAAACCTTTACGATGGCGTGTACCGCGGTAACAACCAATATCCATTAAACGTTTGATGTTCAATTGAACTTCAGAACGTAATGCACCTTCAACTTTGATCTCATCATTGATGATACCACGGATCAAAGCTAATTGATCGTCATTCCAATCTTGTACTTTGATGTTAAAGTCGATACCTGCTTTAGTCAAAATTTCTTGTGACTTTGAGCGGCCTATTCCGTAGATATAGGTTAAACCTATTTCTCCTCTTT
>CAHJXH010000117.1 GCA_903644075.1 Sphingobacteriaceae bacterium
TTTTGTACTTCTCTAAAATAATGCGGCGTTTCACTTTGCCGGTGGGGGTTAGTTCGCCGCCATCTATAGTCCATTCATCAGACAATAACGTAAACTTTTTAACCTGCTCTACGTGATTAAATTCAGCATTAAAGGAATCAATAACAGCCTGAAACTGGGCTATAACTACCGGTTGATTTACAAGATCCTGATGGGATAAAAAGCTGACCTTATTTTGCTCGCACCATAATTTTAGATTGGGGTAGGATGGAACAATTAAGGCCGAAGTAAACTTACGCTCGGCACCAATTACCATCATCTGCTCAATCAGCGGGCTTTCTTTCATCCGGTTTTCAATAGGCACGGGTGCCACATATTTGCCGCCAGATGTTTTAAAGATCTCTTTTTTACGGTCGGTGATCCGAAGAAAGCCTTCGTCATCAATCATTCCAATATCACCGGTCGAAAACCAGCCGTCATGCAATACTTCGGCAGTCAGTTCCGGGTTTTTGTAGTAGCCAACCATAATGTTGGGGCCTTTTGTCAGGATCTCACCGTCCTCGGCAATTTTAACCTGTACTTCGGCTAACAACGGGCCAACTGAGCCAAATTTTCGTTTGGTAGGGGCATACTGATTTACTGAAATAACAGGAGAAGTCTCCGTTAATCCGTAACCTTCCAGAACTACCATTTTAGCAGCCGTAAAGATCCTTTCGAGCCTTACCGGACAAGCCGAACTACCCACAACAATAGCTTTTACATTGCCGCCAATAGCAGCACGCCATTTACTGTAAACCAGTTTATCTGCTATGGCCAGTTTTGCATTATACCATGCACTAGTACCGGTATGCTCAAACTGCTCAGCAATTTTGATCGACCATAAAAAAATATTTTTCTTGATGCCAGTGAGCTTATTACCCTCAATCATGATCTTTTCGAACACCTTCTCCAGCAAACGTGGTACAGCGGTAAATATGTAAGGTTTTACCTCCTTCATATTCGGGCCGATGGTATCCATGCTTTCGGCGTAGTAAATCGAGAAACCATTGAAGAGATAGATATAAGTACACATCTTTTCGAAAATGTGGTTAAGCGGCAAAAAGCTCAAAGCACGTTTTTGCTCCAATGGAATCTGGTTCAGTACCTGACTGGAACCATATACATTACTCACAATATTTTTATGCGTAAGCATTACGCCTTTTGGGCGGCCTGTAGTGCCCGATGTAAAAATGATCGTAGTTACATCATCTTCCTTAATCTGATCACTAACGGATTTGACCTTCGCTTTTGCTACCTCATTAATAGGTTGAAGCAGGGTTAACCACGAAGTGCAGCTATCTAATTGATCGAAAGCAAAAATTGATTTTAATGAAGTTACACGATCCCGTACAGCATTAATTTTACCGCACAGATCGGCATCACTCACAAACATACACTTCACGTCAGCTTCGATCAGGATCTGTTCAATCTCTTTTAAACTGGTGTTAGGGTAGAGGGGAACCAAGATGGCGCCGGTTAGCTGCACCGCCAGGTCGACGATCATCCACTCGGGGCGACCATTGCTGATCAGTCCCACTTTATCGCGACCTTCGGTGGTGCCGTCACCGGCAGAAATCCCCATAGCTAAAAGAGCGGCGGCCAACTGGTACACTTTTTCGTGCACTTCGGCCGTACTGTACAGTTTCCATTCGCCGTTCACTTTGCCACTCAGCAAATCTGCCTGCGGGTTTTGGGCCTGGACGTCGATACAATCAAATAATCTGGCTGCGCTCTTCATCATCATAATTGGTTTATAAAAGGTTAGGAGAATTGGTTGTTAGAAGCAGTATTTATTTTGCTCTATCAGCTTGGCTGCAACTCTTCTCCTGGCCGCTGTGGTATTTATATCTTCTGTTTTTGTAAAACGTTTAAGGCCAACCATAATCATCCTGCGCTCATCCCCATCTGAAAACGCATTCAGGGCTTCCTTACCTGATTTAAAAATCTTATCGCCTGCATCGCGAATATATACCTGCATCATATCGATCTGATCCTGTACAGCGGCTTCTCCACGCTGACCGGCCAGTTTCTCAACACGTAACTGCAGTGATTCGCTCACATAAGTTTCAATCACCATATCGGCCAGGTACATTAATACTTCCTGTTCTTTACCCAGGCTGGCCATTAATTTTTGTACAGCTGCACCAGCTACTAAAAGAACTGCTTTCTTAAAGTTAGCAACATATTTCTTCTCTTTGGTGAAAAGATCTTCTTCCTCGGTATTAAAGTCTGGGATAGCCATTAATTCTTTGGCAACCGCTTCGGCAGGGCCCATTAAATCCAGTTCGCCTTTCATAGCGCGTTTCAAGATCATATCCACAGTCAACATCCGGTTAATCTCATTAGTGCCCTCAAAAATGCGGTTGATACGGCTGTCGCGATAAGCACGGTCCATTGGTGCCTCTGCACTGTAGCCCATACCGCCGTAGATTTGTACGCCTTCATCCACCACATAATCCAAAGCTTCTGATGCATGTACTTTGATGATAGCGGCTTCTATAGCAAACAGTTCGGTACCTTTTAGTTTGGCTTTAGATGCTTCCATGCCGTTTTCGATCATGTTATGTGTAGCATCCTCGATGTTTTGGCTGGCGCGATACATGGCAGCCTCTGTAGCATAAGTACGGATAACCTGCTCGCCCAATTTGTAACGGATAGCACCATATTTAGAGATAGGACGACCGAATTGTTCGCGCTCATTAGCATAACGAACCGAATTGGTAATCACTGATTTAGAAGCGCCCAAAGCAGCACCACCCAATTTAATACGACCCAGGTTCAGGATGTTTACAGCGATTTTGAAACCGTTACCTCTTTCTGATAAAAGGTTCTCAACCGGCACCTTGCAATCGTTAAAAAACACCTGGCGGGTTGAACTGCCTTTGATGCCCATTTTATGTTCTTCAGGGTTCAATGATAGACCTTCGAAACCGCGCTCAACGATAAAGGCACTCAGGTTTTCATCATTATCTATCTTGGCAAAAACGGTATACACATCTGCAAAACCCGCATTGGTGATCCACATTTTTTGTCCGTTGATGATGTAATGCTTACCATCGGCAGATAGTGTTGCACGGGTTTTGCCTGAATTGGCATCAGAACCTGCACCCGGCTCGGTTAGGCAATAAGCGCCTTTCCACTCGCCGCTACCCAGTTTAGGGATGTATTTATTCTTTTGTTCTTCGTTACCGTAATATAGGATTGGCAGCGTACCAATACCGGTATGAGCCATTACCGCTACAGAAAACGATGCACCCGGGCCGGTTTTCTCGCTGATCAGCATGGCAGTAGGGAAGTCTTTACCGAAACCACCATATTCTTCAGGCAACGAAACACTTAAAATTCCCAGTTCTCCGGCTTGTTCAACCAGGCTCACCATCAGGCCTTCTTCCTGATCATCGATGCGGGCAATGTTGGGGACAACTTTTTGCTCCACAAAATCCTGGCAGGTTTGGGCGATCATTAGCTGCTCTTCGTCCCAGTTTTCGGGGATAAACACATCTTCAGCATTTGTTTCCTTGATCAAAAACTCACCGCCCTTTAAATGCTTGTTTTCTGCTATAGTGCTCATAATTGTATGGCTTTAATATTTTGATGTTTAATTTAATAGTTCAAAAATCCCTGCGGCACCCTGGCCGGTACCTACGCACATGGTAACCATGCCGTATTTTTTGTCGCGCTGTTTCAGCTCGTCGAATAGTTGTACCGAAAGCTTGGCGCCGCTGCAACCCAACGGATGGCCTAGAGCAATCGCTCCACCGTTTACATTCACAATGTCCTGGTTTAAGCCCAGGCCTTTAATTACGGCTAATGATTGCGATGCGAAAGCTTCATTTAGTTCGAAAAGATCAATATCATCCTGTTTCAAACCAGCTTTCTTCAATACTTCCGGTATCGCATATAGCGGACCAATACCCATAATTCTCGGTGGCACGCCAACTACCGAGTAGTTAACCAGGCGGGCGATAGGGGTAAGGTTATTCTGTTTCATAAAACGCTCGCTCACCACCATTACAAAGGCAGCACCGTCGCTGGTTTGCGATGAATTACCTGCGGTAACCATACCACGGGCATCAAACACCGGTTTTAGTTTGGCCAATGCATCGATAGAGGTATCCGCACGCGGGCCTTCATCGGTATCTATCGTGAAATCTCTTGTTTTACGTTTGCCTTTTTCATCAACATAAGTCTCAGACACGGTTACAGGAACGATTTGATTCTTAAATCTACCGCCAGAAATTGCGCTAATGGCTTTCTGATGCGAGTTATAAGCAAATTCATCCTGTTCTTCTCGGCCGATATTAAATTCTTTGGCAACCGCTTCGGCGGTTAAACCCATACCCCAATAGTAGTCGGGATGGGCAATGGCTACATCGGCATTGGGTACAATACGCCAGCCGCCCATTGGCAACAGGCTCATGCTTTCTACGCCACCGGCTATGATACAATCGGAGATCCCAGCGTGGATTTTGGCTGATGCAATGGCGATAGTTTCCAAGCCAGATGCGCAATAACGGTTCACCGTCATGCCGGGGACTTTATCGGTATCTAAAGCCATTAGGGAGATTAAACGGGCTACGTTTAAGCCTTGCTCTGCTTCCGGGGTGGCGTTGCCGACAATTACATCCTCAATTTGCTCTTTATCTACATTGGGTACGCTCGCCACCAAATGTTTTATTACATCTGCAGCCAGGGTATCCGGGCGAGTGAAGCGGAAGCCGCCACGGGTTGCTTTACCCACCGCGCTGCGGCTTGCTGCTACTATATATGCGTTCATGTTGTTGTTCTCGTTAATTAGTTTCTTAATACTTTACCGCCTGTCAGGATCGACTGGATGCGCTCCAGCGTTTTGCGCTCGGCGCAGAGTTGTACAAAGGCTTCGCGCTCCAGGTTCAGCAGGTAGTTTTCACTTACCAAAGTTGGTTGAGATAGATCGGCCCCGGCCATTACGTAAGCTAGTTTTTGGGAGATTTTTACATCATGTTCGCTGATGTAGTTACCACTGAACATGGTATTAGCGCCCACATAACCCAAGCCCAATGCTGATTTGCCCAGCACACGAATATCTTTACGCGGAACCGGTTGGGTGTAACCTTCTTCTGCCATAGTCAAGCATTGTTTCTTGGCTTCTGCCAGTACACGGTTGCGGGAAACCACTACCATATCGCGGCCTTTTTTCAGGTAACCTAATTCAAAAGCTTCGGCAGCTGATGTTGATACTTTGGCCTGACCGATAGTTAAGAACCGATCACGGAAATTATTCATCTCGATATCGCCTTCCTGTAACTCGTCGCTTAAACGCAGGGCGAACTCCTTAGTACCACCACCGCCGGGGATAAGGCCTACACCAAACTCAACCAAACCCATATAGAGCTCAGCGTGTGCCACAACCTTATCAGCATGTAGACATAGTTCGCAACCACCGCCTAAGGCCATTTGGTGAGGGGCAGCTACAACCGGGATTGATGAGTAACGAATGCGCATCATCGTGTTCTGGAAAGCCTTGATCACCATGTTCAGTTCGTCGAACTCTTGTTCAACAGCCATCATGAAGATCATACCTACGTTAGCACCTGCGCTGAAATTGGCTCCTTCGTTAGAGATCACCAGGCCTTTATAGTTTTGCTCGGCAAGGGTAATGGCTTTGTTAATGCCCTCGATTACCTCACCACCAATGGTATTCATTTTGGTGTGGAACTCCAGGTTGATAATGCCATCGCCCAGATCCGTAATAGTTGTTCCGCTGTTTTTCCAGATGGTATTGGTAGCGCGGATATTATCCAGCAGGATAAATTCTTCGGTACCCGGGATTATCTTGTATGTTTTAGATGGTATATCGTAATATAACTTTTTACCATCCTCTATTTTGTAGAAACTTGCAGCGCCGCTGGTCAGCATATCATAAACCCATTGGGCGGGTTTCAAATTATCAGCTTCCATTGCTTTTAACGTAGCTTCAACTCCTAGTGCATCCCATTTCTCAAACGGGCCGGTTTCCCAGCCGAAGCCTGCATTCATGGCCGCATCTATTTTGTACAGATCATCAGTGATTTCGGGGATGCGATTACTTGCGTAGGCAAATAACTGATAGAAGATCGCCCGGTAAAATTCGCCGGCTTTATCTGTAGCAGCAAACAGCACTTTCATGCGGTCGCTTAGTTTATCGATAGTTTTAGTGGTTTCGAGCGATGGAAACTTCACCTTTTTAGAGGGTTGATATTCCAGCGTTTTAAGATCAAGCGTGCTGAATACATTTGCACCGTTCACTTTATCTTTTTTGTAGAAACCCTGACCGCTTTTGCTGCCCAGCCAGTTGTTAGCAACCATTTTGGTAACAAACTCAGGGATCTGGAATAGATCTTTTGCTTCGTCATCAGGTACGCCTTGGCTCAGGCCATTGGCAACGTGTACCATAGTATCCAAACCCACCACATCACTGGTGCGGAAGGTTGCCGATTTAGGGTGACCGATTACCGGTCCGGTCAGTTTATCAACTTCCTCAATAGTGAAGCCTGTTTTTTCTGCATGATGCAAAATGCTCATGATGCTGAACACACCGATACGATTACCGATAAAAGCAGGGGTATCTTTAGCAAGTACGGTGGTTTTGCCCAGGTACTTTTCGCCGAAATGTAAAAGGAAGTCAATTACTTCCTCCGAGGTTTCTTTAGTAGGGATTACCTCCAGTAATTTTAAGTAACGTGGCGGGTTAAAGAAGTGGCTTCCGCAGAAATGTTTTCTGAAATCTTCGCTGCGTCCTTCGGCCATTAAATGGATCGGGATGCCCGATGTGTTAGAGGTAATCAAAGTTCCCGCTTTGCGGAATTGTTCTACCTGTTCAAATACTTTTTGTTTAATATCTAAACGCTCAACCACAACCTCAATCACCCAATCGCAATCGGAAATTTTGGGCATATCATCTTCGAAGTTTCCGGTAGCAATATTTTTAGCCAGTGATTTGGAGTAAATAGGAGAAGGGTTTGATTTTAATGCAGCAGTAAGCGCATCGTTAACCAGCTTGTTTCTCGATTTGGCATCAGCATCTTTAGGTACAATATCAAGCAGCAATACCTGCATGCCAATGTTGGCGAAATGGCAGGCTATGCGGCTGCCCATTACACCAGAGCCAAGTACAGCAACTTTCTTTATAATTCGTTTAAAACTCATGTTAACTTTTAAATTAATTGTATTGGTTTAATTTGCTCTATCCCAATGTGTTGTTCGCCCAAATAGTGGGATCATTACATAGCCCCTGATATGGAGCGTATTGCCCTCATATTTAATTTTGCACATGTACACTTTGCCGTTCAGCGGGTCGTAAATGGTGCCGTCGATATACTTATTATCATCGTCGGGATCTTTTACAAAGTTGGCCAATAAGTGTAGCCCTAATAATGCTCTTGCCCTTAGTTTAGTGTCGGGATTTTTAATGTCGGTACGGGGTTTACCAGCCTCGTCATTAGTTACCTTTAACCAAACTATTTTACCGTTAAACTTTCCGTTATTACCCTTCGCTATCTGAATTTTGGCGGTTTTAATATCGTTATACCAAACACCTTCAAGCTTATCTGCCTGGGCATGTGCTGTTTTATTGGCCAGCACAACAGAGAGCACCATTAACAAACAGTACACCGAAAACTTTCTTACAACGCGCATATAAATATTAGGTTAAGTGCAAATACAAAGGCTTTTTCTAAAAACTATCCCACGGCGAACGCGTCCGCATGCCGGGTGAACGATCTTAAAATCAGCATTAATTTTCCCGTTGCGGGAAAAAAATCAGGAATACTGTAATTGGACTTATTATTGGTTTATCTAAAAACAAATATCCTGATTACGTACAAATAAAAAAGGTCTATACATCGGAATCATTTGTCAAAAGTTCGGTTATTTATGTGCAGAAACCGCTTTAAGCGCCCTTCAATTGGTTAAAAAGGGCGATATACTGTTCCATTGCCGAATCAGATGATGTTCCGCTTAGTTTTTTCCAGGCGTCGTGTTTGGCTTTATTTACAAAATCAAACATACCGGGGGTAGGAGTATTTGGGTCCATATCACCTTCAGTTGCCTGTTTATATAAACTGTACAGTTTTAATAAAGTTTCATTGTCAGGGCGCTTGGATAATTCCTTACTTTCTTTAACGGCAATTTCGAAATTTTCTTTTAAATCCATTGGTTATTAATTTATTTATGGTCAGTTAGTTAGTTTAGTTGTGAGTAGTGATTTGGTGAGTTGTGAGTAGTTGCCAATCAATTACTCTTTTGGTTTCGGTATATCTTCAACATAGTCATCGCTTTTGGGCGATGAAGCAAACAAATCTCCCAGATCTGCGGGTAATAAAGTTAGCTTGCGTTTATCCATGTCAATCCAGGCTCCGTCTACGTTTATCAGGGCGGCTTTAATGCCATCGCCACGGTAAACTTCATGCCTAATCGTCCAGCGTGAGCCATCGGCTCTCGATTTTACCAGTTCGCAGCTTACCTTGACCATATCGCTCAGGGCAATCTCGCGCAGATAAAACAGTTCTTCTTTAAAAAGAACAGGGCCTATGCGGGCATTTAACAGCGTTACCGGGTTTAAGCCCACAGCACCCAGCATGTTTAACCTGGCCTGTGCGGCAATATCTGCATAAGCCGAGTGCCGCATGTGCTGATTAGCATCTATCTGCGACCATAATACCTGGCCTTCATAGTAAACGTGCATATTAATGATGTTCTGCTTTAAACTTTTTAACGGCCTCGGTAAGGCGTGGCAATACTTCCATTACATCGCCCACAATGCCATAGTTGGCTGCTTTAAAAAATGGTGCTTCGGGATCTTTGTTAATTACCACAATAGTTTTTGATCCGCTTACACCGGCCAAATGCTGAATAGCGCCTGAGATGCCTGCAGCAATATATAAGTTTGGACGGATAGTGCCACCCGTTTGACCCACGTGCTCATGATGCGGTCTCCAGCCAGAATCCGCCACCGGGCGTGAGCAGGCAGTTGCTGCACCTAATGCGTGGGCAAGGTCTTCAATCAACCCCCAGTTTTCAGGGCCTTTCATACCGCGGCCGCCTGATACTACTAATTCGGCATCAGACAGCGGAACTTCGCCCTTAATTACATCAACCGATTTTACTTTTACGCCGAAGTCTTTATCCTCAAACGCAACGCTAAAGTTCTCTACAGCAGCGCTTCCATCGCCTTTAACTAAAGGAAAAGTGTTGGGGGCAAGCATTACCACTTTAACATCACTTGTGGCATTAACAAAGGCAAATGCTTTACCCGAAAATGCTGATTTTTTAACCTCGAAACCATTACCGGTTTCAGGAAAAGATAACGCACCGCTGATTAATCCCGCTTTAAGCTGAATAGCTACACGGGGAGCGATAGCACGGCCGTTAACATCGTGCAAGGTTACCACCACAGGGCTATTTTCTTGTTTGGCGGCTGCTACCAAAATGCGGGTGAAGGCACGGGCATGCAGTTCGTTTAAACGATCATCGGCTACGTATAAAACCTTTTGTGCACCGTAGTTGCCGAGGTTTTTTAGTTCGGCTTCTTCAACCTTACCGGCAATAACTGCTGTTGCTGTGATACCCAGTTTTTTTGCTATTTCTGATGCGTATTGCACCGCTTCGAGGCTCTTCTTTTTGATTGTGCCTTCTGTATGTTCTACTAATACGATTACTGACATTTTCTTAAATTTTTAGTACACCTTAAATAACCTTAGCTTCTGTATGCAAGAGGCTTACCAATTCATCCATCTGATCGGCTGCGATCAATTTTACACCCGCTTTGGCCGGTGGCAGTTCGTAATGGGTAACGCTGGTTAGTGCTGCAACGGCAGCAGGTGTAACGGTTTTTAATGGTTTGGTACGGGCCGTCATAATGCCGCGCATGTTAGGAATGCGGGCTTCGGCCACACCTTTCTGGCAGGAAATTACTACAGGCAGGTTAACCTCATCTGTTTCTTCGCCTCCGTCGATTTCGCGTTTTACAGTTGCTGTGTTTCCGGTTACGGAGATGTTTGTGGCGAAGCCGATGAAATCGGTATCCAGCAATTCGGCCAGCATCGGCCCAACGGCACCGTTTGCATAATCGATAGATTCTTTTCCGCAGAGGATCAAATCGTACTTTTCGCTTTTGGCATATTCGGCAATATAATTGGCAATAGCATAAGAGTCGGTACTATCGGCATCAACGCGGATGGCTTCGTCACCACCAACGGCTAATGCTTTACGGATGATAGGCTCGGTAGCGGCACGGCCAACAATGATAACATGGACAGCCTCGGCAACACCGGTTTCTTTCAGTTCCAGGGCGCGCACCAGGGCATACCACTCGTCGTAAGGATTGAGGATAAAGGTGATGCCACTTTCATCAACAACCGTGTTATTATCTTTTAATACAATTTTGGCAACCGTATCAGGCACCTGACTGATACAAACTAATACTTTCATTCTAATTGGTTTTAATTGGCAGATTGTCCCGGCTTTCAGATCGCCGGACTCAACTATATAATTACAATTTCAAAAGTAAGTTTGCCCGCTGTGTAAAAAAGGGCAGGAGCGCGGAGATTTTGGTCAATTTTTCGGATTGGGATCTAGTTGCAAGATTTCAGAGGTCGGAGGCCGGTTGCAAAAGCTACACAGGTACACAGGGGCTGGTGCGAGCTTGTAGCTCGTATCCACGCATGCTATGCTTGATTAGGACAAGTACGGTTGCTATGCACCCTAGGCTGGTGCGAGCTTTTAGCTTGTAACCACGTATGATATGCTTAATTAGCCACTTATGTTTGATTGGCACAAATACGCTTATTATATTAGCCATTTAACCAAATGAGCCGTAACTATAAATTCTATGATAAAGAAGGCCTCTATTTTGTAAGCTTTGCTACCGTTTACTGGATAGATGTATTTATACGTGAACTATATTTTGAAAAGATGGTAGAAAGCCTGGCATATTGCAGGCGAGAAAAAGGAATGGAAATTTATTGCTGGTGCATAATGCCAAGCCATGTACATTTGATTTTTAGGGCAAAAGAAAATAACCCTGGTGAGGTGTTAAAAAGTTTAAAAACATTCACTTCAAAAGAACTTCAGAAATTGATTGAAGAAAATCAGCAAGAAAGCAGGAAGGAATGGATGCTATGGCTGATGGAACGGGCAGGACTTAAAAACAGTAATGTGAAAAAACGCCAGTTTTGGCAGCAGAATAATCAGCCAATTGAATTATGGAGTGCAGAAGTAATAGATCAAAAAGTTGATTATATCCATAACAATCCTATTATATCAGGATTTGTATCTGAACCACATCATTGGAAATATAGCAGTGCCGCTGATTATAGCGGATTTAAAGGATTACTGGATATAGACTTTGTGTAGGGTGCCTTAAGATTACTGGATTTAGACTTTGTATGACGTGGATACGAGCTATAAGCTCGCACCAGCGCATTGCTACAATCTCGCACCAGCGCACAGCTTCTTTTTATTAATAGTATATTAAGCAAGCATGCTGGTGCGAGCTTGTAGCTCGTATCCACGTATGCTTGATCAGGAGATTTCTGACAACAGACAACCGATAACCGACAACTAACTCGAAGCTTTAACCCGATACTCAGAGGGCGAAAACCCTGTTTGCTTTTTAAAATACTTTCCGAAAGAAGATTGATCTGGGAAATGGATCTCATCGGCCACTTGCGCAATGCTTACCTCGTGGCTGCGGAGGAGGACTTTGGCTTCGAGAACTACGGCATCGTCAATCCATTCGCCTGCTGTTTTGCCGGTTGCTTCTTTAATAGTTTCAGTGAGGTGTTTGGGTGATACGCACAGTTCATCGGCATAATATTGTACGTTGCGATGCTCTTTATACTGGCGGAAAACCAAGTTTTGGAACAGCATATTGAGCTCCTGCTTGCGGGTTTGCTTGTTTTTGATGATCACACGTTCATGCTCGTAAACGGCAGCCACTTCATATAAAAGTGTACTTAGCAGGCTGCGGCAAATTTCGGTACGGTAGGGGTGCTCTTCGCGCTGCAGCTTCTGTTTAATGAGTTCGAAAACTTCGCGCATTACCTTGCCGCTTTCCGGCTCGGTATAAATAACCGGGGTTGATGCGGTTTTAAAAAAACTGAACGACTCGAGGAAATGACTATTGGTATTGTTTTCGGCCAGAAATGATTTAGAGAAAACTACAAAACGGCACAAAAAATCGGGACTGCTATCGTAGATCCGCAAGATATGAAAAGGAGTAGCCAAAAGCATGGCATCGGGCCGGGCATCATAGACTTGTAGGTTTACTTCAACTTTGGCCGTACCACGCGTGCAGATGCCTATAATATAGCCTTCGGAGCGGTAAGGATATTCGCTTAGGGCCAGGAGGTGTTTTTCTTCAGTGATAAAAAAATCGGTGCCTATAGACTTGTCTGCATATAAATCAACAAACTTTGGAAAACTTAACTGGGCGATTTTTTTACTCATATATAAGGTAGCTGGCTTAAGATAGCCAAACATATTTAATTCTGCCGAATTTCGGAGAATGGTTTTTAAGATTGCTGTTAAAAGGGATTTGACGTTTGATGTTATGCGCTTAACGTGTGGTGAAGATAACTTATAACGTAAAAAGGGTGTTCCGGACTTTTAAGTCATTTTTAGAATTAACGAAAAATCGGCCTTTACTATAGCTTAAACGCATATTTTGTGCTTTTGCCTGGGTGTTCCGGGTGTTCCAAAGTGTTCCGCTTTAAAAAAACGGAACACCTGTGCGGCTGACAGGAGTTGGTCAATTTATAACCACTATCTCCCAATTTCCGACTTTTTGACTAATATCTCCGCAATACGACCCTTTTTTTCAACTTTAATGAACCTAATTTTATCTAAAGCGTTGTTAGCTCTGAAAACCAATTATAAGCAACAAGCCTAACCAAATTATTATTATGAGAAAACTATTACTATTGCTGCTGGCATGCCTGCCCGTTATGGCATTTGCACAGGGTTTCCAGGTCAATTTAGAGGGCCAAAAACAAATTGGTATGGGCCATACAGGCACCGGCCTTTTACAAGATGGTGCATCTGTATTTTTTAATCCCGGGGCTATGGCCATGTTGCCCCAAAACTACATTCAGGGCGGGATAAGCCCTCTGATCTTCAAGTCAGATTTTAACCCTTCGGGCACAAACGATCAGTATTACACCAAAAATAAGATTGCAACACCTTTCTCTGCGTATGCTGTTTGGGGGCCTAAAAGTAACTGGTGGAAATTTGGCATTGGTGTATATACACCCTTTGGTGGCTTAACCGACTGGGGTAACAACTGGCAAGGCAAATACTCCTTAGAAAGCCTTGATCTGAAAGCCATCTATATCCAACCTACATTAAGTATTAAACTGGCCGACTTTGTAAGTATCGGTGGTGGTTTTGTTTACAATATTGGCAGCGTTGACCTGACAAGGGCTATCCCGGTATCCGACGCCAATGGTAATGACGGACAAGCCCGTTTAAAAGGTACCGGCCATGGTTATGGATGGAATGCCGGTGTATTCTTTAAAACAGAATCTGGTATTACCGTGGGTATCGATTACCGCTCAAAAGTTAATACAACTATTAAAAACGGAAATGCTATTTTCGGGGTAGCGCCTTCACTAGCTGCTAATTTCCCACAGCCAAATACGTTTACCGCAAGTATTCCGCTGCCATCAACAACTACTTTGGGTTTAGGCTTTTATCCATCAAAAAAATGGACTTTAGCTGTTGATGTAAACTATGTGCATTGGAGCGTTTACAAAGTGTTAGCGTTTGATTATGCCAATAATACCCCTTCATTACAAGATACTTATTCACCTAGAAATTATAAGGATGCTGTGACTTTACGTGGTGGTGCACAATTCGCCGCTTCAGATAAAGTGTTTTTGCGTGCTGGTGGTGGCTATGCAAGTACAGCTGTTTTAGATGGTTATGTTACGCCGGAAGCTCCCGATGCTAACCGTTATTATTTTACAGGTGGCTTGGGTTACAAAGTTGTAAACCATTTGGATCTGGACCTTTCGTTTGAATATGAGAAGTTACTCTCGCGTACACAAACCAATATAGAATCGCAATTGGCGGGTACGTTTAAAACGCATGTTTATATCCCTGGTGTATCGTTAACTTATCATTGGTAAACCCTTATTATTTAATTAGATGAAAAATTTTAAACTATATTTATATATATCGTTGGTTGCCGGCCTTGCCGCCTGTAAACCCAACGTACAAACGCCAACCCCAACACACGGTTTGGCAGATTTCTCGAGATACATTTCGGTTGGTAACTCGCTTACGGCAGGTTATGCCGATGGTGGTTTATACCTTGATGGTCAGCAAAATTCTTACCCATCTATCGTTGCCAAACAAATGGCATCAGTAGGCGGGGGAAGCTTTACCCAGCCTTTATTTTCAACCGA
>CAHJXH010000118.1 GCA_903644075.1 Sphingobacteriaceae bacterium
CTTTTGATAAAGACAAATACCTGGGCCAGTGGTACGAAATTGCCCGGCTTGATTTTAAGTTTGAAGAGAACCTGGAAAATGTAACTGCTAATTATTCGCTTAATAATAATGGCAGTATTAAGGTAGATAATAGAGGGCACAATTATGTTAAACACCAATGGGAACAAAGTGTAGGCAAAGCCAAATTTGTAGATGAGCCTGATGTTGCCCGTTTAAAGGTTTCTTTTTTCGGCCCGTTTTATGCGGGGTATAATGTGATTGCCATTGATAAAAATTACCAGTACGCTTTGGTTGCAGGTAATGATTTAAATTACCTCTGGATCTTATCGCGCAAAACTACCATCCCCGAATCGATAAAAACCAGCTACCTGCACAAAGCCCAGGCACTGGGTTATGATACTGATAAGTTGATTTGGACGAAGCACTCGTGAAGAGAGTCAAGAATCAGGAATCAAGACACTTTAAAGGTTATAAAATAAGAAGAGCCGCTCATGCTGAGCGGCTCTTCTTATTTTATCTATTGATCGTTAATTTGAGGTTGAGCTCCAGCCGTCGCCCCAGCCGTTGCCATCTTCGCCTTTTTTGCTTTTTAACAGTTCATCGTACTCGGCCGATTGTTTAGGCGTTAATACCGCTTTAATTTTAGTGATGGTTGATGCACGCAGTGGTTTTATATCAACCAGCATTTTATTAGTATCGCCATGGTTATCGGCCTTTATTTTGGCATATTTTTTAGCCGATTCATCATAAACTGCAGTTACCTTTTTAGTTTGCTCATCAGTAAGCTTTAACTGCTTTTGCAATTGCTTCGCTTTTACAGCCGGTTCTGTTGTATTTGCATTTTTGGTTTGGCTAAAGCCTGCTGCACTAAAGCCCATAACCAGGCAGCACAGTAATAAAATTTTACGCATCATGTTTTTCGGGTTTATTTTGATTGAGTTTATTAGTTCTAATTTAATACACAGTTTCAATAAAGCAATACATTAAATATCAATTATTTAAATTAGCTACCATGGGTATGCAGATTGCTTTGGCGCTCTTTGTTTTAAACACCAATTTAGCCAGATGGTTTACGTGCACTTGGTTATCGCCTTCAGTTATATTTAAAAATTGATCGGGCGCAACATGCGTAAACCGCTGAATGGTATGGCTACCTGCCCATGTAATTTCAATTTCATCGATCACTTTAGCCTGGCCTATACCAATTTCCTGCTGCAATGGCGACGAACCGAAGCTGCCGCCTGAGTTTACATCTTTGTATACGCTGCGCTTAACGCCATTTTCGGTAAAGGTTATTTTAATGTGACTGCCAATTGCCGCATTGTTAGCTTTTACACCTTTTAATTTTAAGCTTATCCAATTATTATTGTTCTGGCCGGGGTTCATGTATAAGGCGCTGGTGTAAGAGTCGCCTGAGTAAGCGCCACCAATTTCTTCATAAATATCCTGAATACCTGTATTCCTAAAATCGGCAATGGCTACACCATGTCCTTTTTGCAGGTTACCCGTGCGCGATGAGTTAGTTACATCATCAAAGTGTTTACCATCAACATTTCTAAACATACGGTTAGGTACTAACGATTTAAAATCGGGCGAGCCTGTACCGAAATACATATCAAGCCAGCCATCATTATCAAAGTCCCCAAAATTGCCTCCCATGCTATACACCACTTTATCTAATCCCATTTCTTTACTCATCTCTGTAAATGTGCCATCGTGATTGTTGCGGTATAAATACACATGCCCGGCTTCGGGGATAGGCATACCTATGGCCTCGGCACCGGCATAATAAGCCAGGCTTTTATTGAAATGGTAATTATTTACCAATATATCTGGCCAGCCATCATTATTATAATCATAAAAAAATGTAGTAAAAGTTTTCTCGCGGTTTTTATCTATGCCCGCCTGTACGGTCACATCTTCAAAATCAACTGCCATGCCTGCTTTGCCTTTATTCTTCAATAAATACTTCCTGCCATCCATGGTCGAAACAAAAATATCTGGCCAGCCGTCGTGGTTATAATCAGCAGAGGTTACACCTTTAACAAATGATGTAATTTCACAGTGGGCCTTTGCTGCCACATTGGTAAAAGTACCATTGTGGTTATTAAGGTATAACATACAGCTATGTATACCACCGGCATCCATGGTATTGTTATTTTCTGTACCTATAAATACATCCAGCCAGCCGTCGTTATTAAAATCGGCCCAAACAGCAGCCTGGGTTGGGTGTAAAAACAGTAAGCCGCTTGGTACGGTTACATCGGTAAAAGTACCGTCGCCATTATTGCGCAGCAGCGAGCTTGGCTGATTACCAAAGCCGCCCATGTTCCAGGCGCCCCTCAAAACAAAAATATCAATGTTACCATCATTGTTATAGTCGGTTTGTTGGATATTTAGCCCGCCGGTTATTCCGGTTAAACCGCTTTGTTTGGTAAGGTCAGTAAACGTTCCGTTTTTGTTGTTCTGGAAATAATGCATCGGGTCGTCCAGGTCCCAACCCGAGGTTACAATATCCATGTAACCATCATTGTTAAAATCGTCAACAATAACACCACCTGCACGGCTGTTAATACCCAAGCCTAAATCAGATGCTACATCTGTAAAAGGTTTCATTGGGTGTGCATCCTGCTTATTTAAGCCAGGAATCAAAAATTCAGCAGGTACACTTTCGGGATATTCGCCCAAAGTCATATATGCAATATTGAGCAACCATTTCGATTCCACATCTTTTGGGTTAGCCTTTAAAATAGCCTGATATGTCTCAATTGCTTTTTGCGAACCGGTTTGCAAGCGGTGCACTCCCTCATTTTTGATGGGGAATACGCACGACGCACCGGTATGGTTGAGCATGCAATTACTACGCTCGCCAAGGCGCATGTAGGCTATACCAACATCGGGCATCATATCGCCGATTGACATATAGTCCGACTTTTTGAGCACAGACTGATATATATCAACAGATTGCTGCTCCTGCCCCGTCTGTAAGCCTAGTGAAGCTTTAGAGGTTAACAGTTTCAGATTAACATTTCCTGAATTAGCTTTGATGATAGAATCATAAAAAGCCACCTTTACTTCGGGATGAAAAGGATTTAAAGCCGAATGGTTACGTTTGCTGATCTCTTGCAGCAGCGCTATCATTTGCTCATGAGAAGATTGCCTGCACGATACAAATAGTATTAATGCACATAATACTATTGCTATAGATCTGATTTTAATAATCATGGTAGGTAAGTTTATGCAGCGCGATTTATTGCGCATACATTAGCCATTAATTCTTGATGTTGAATTATTGCCTTTATAGTGTGTTGGCTAAGCTGTTTGCCGCATTAATGCAAGCAAGCAAAGCAGTAACATACAGTTATTGTGCAATAATTAAATAAAACGTTGTTTGGATTTTGAAACCGGAGAGATTAAACAGCTATACATTTATAGGCATAACTACTCTATTAAATAAATCCGGTTAAGAAAGAATGGCTATCGCATCCGGTGGTTGCCCGGGGCCGGTGATCATACAAGTTGGCACATTAGGCGGGTTGCCGTGAATTGCCCTCTGAAATACTATGGTGGGTAACGCTACCCTAAAACTTTGTAGTTGATGGTTTATCGCAGCTATCAAAAGCATTTTGCCTGCAGGCACATGTTCTTTTTTAGAAACAGGCGGTACTTGTTTAGTTTGCCGGGCATCAATAATATTATTGTTGGATAGATGCGTTGTTTCATAATTAGGCACGCATATTAAATACATGGCATGCCGGGTCATTCTCATTTTTACGTAGTTGTAACTTACACCGTTAAACTTAATCTGGCCCGATATATCTTCATAAGCAGCCCACTCTGTGATATTGGGTAAGTTAACGGGGATGCTAATTTCGGTTACATCTTTAATGTTGTATTTATTTTTGCCAACCTGCTCATTATAAAATACATCTG
This sequence comes from Sphingobacteriaceae bacterium, assembly GCA_903644075.1. Classification (GTDB taxonomy): domain Bacteria; phylum Bacteroidota; class Bacteroidia; order Sphingobacteriales; family Sphingobacteriaceae; genus Mucilaginibacter. The sequence continues at coordinate 3,934 of CAHJXH010000118.1, forward strand.
ATTTAAAGCGCAAATATTGATACACAGCCAACTGCCCGCCAATATTTAGCAGGTGTATACTAAGCAATGTTATCGCAAGTAGCTTTTTCAATATGTGATTTATATAATTGGCGTTAATGCTTAAAAATCAGTTTTATAGCAGCATTATTTATATATGTAAACATAAGTTAAATTATTAAAAATAAAAACACCTAAAATTTATCTGCCTGTATGGGTTAGATATAACACGCCATCAAACATTTTCACGTTAAAAGCTTTATAACAATATGAGCAGTACAGATCAGGATTTTCGCGACGAGTTTAAGCCTTTGCATATCCCGGCGCATTATATGCCGGCAGATAGTGACGAAGACAAAGTTATTTATGCACTGGCACAAATTGAAGAAGGCACAGCGGATGAAGTGGCTATTGAGATCTCAAAGCACGACTCGTCAGTTGATGTGGATTATTTCAAAACCAAAGCCGCGTCTATTCTGCACGTTTTGTATGAGAAAGGATTAATTAAAGGTTCTACAGCTGGTGAAAGCACAACTTATAATCTCAGCAAAATCACCCGAGCTAATGACGGTGCTGTTGATCCCGAATTGCTAGCGCCGGGATTGGATTAATCAATAGTATACCCGCTAACAAGTTGGCTATTCACCATTGGTTTGCCTGCCATTTCCAGTAAAGTATTTTCTATCATACTGCACATCGCATTTAGTGCCATGTCGTTGGGTTCGGTGCCAAATGGTTCTTCAATTTCATCGGCTATGGCTTCGAGGGCTACAAAGGTGTAGGCAATAAAGGTTACAATGATGGGTGTCATCCAGCCTAAACTATCTACAAAACCGAAGGGCAGCAAAAAGCAATAAATATATACGGTGCGATGCAAAAGCACCCGGTAAGAATAAGGTATTGGTGTTGATGCAATACGTTCGCAGCCACCCACAATTTCTGAGAGTTTATTAAGGTTATCGTCAAATGCAGACTGTAATATAGTATCTATCTTATCCTTTTCCCTAGCTTGCTGCACCCAGGCTGCCATTTCTTTCATTAGCATAACGGGTTTATATTTTGCTGTAGCTATTTGTTCTGCCACCGCGGGATCAAGTCTCTGTCGCAAGTCCGCGTTCGCATCGGTATGTCTTAGCTGATGTTTAAGTGCATAGGTAAAAGCAATGAGGTAATTAATAAAGGTCGATACTTCTTTACTATCCTCTGCATAACCGCTCATAGTTAAAGCCTGGCGGGCTAGCGAGCGGGTATCATTTAATAAGGCTCCCCATATTTTGCGGGCCTCCCAAAAACGATCGTAGCTGGCGTTATTTCTAAAACCAAGGAATAGCGCCAGCGCAATACCAAATAAAGTGAACGGAGCCGGGTTTAGCGGAATTTTGTATTCGAACAGCTTACCTTTAAAATAAACAATACTTACCGAAAGGATAAGCAAGAGAACAAGCCGTGGCAGTACTTTAGGTAAAACGGAGCCTTCCCATATAAAAAGCATCCTGAACCAATTTTCATTTTTCCGCTGGATCATGTATCAAAAATCAGGATTAATATTTAATCATTCACACTAAAGAAGCAATTGTTTCGATAGCTTGACGGCAATTGTCATCTCAATTTCTGTGCAAAGTCATACAAATGCTATAAAGTTTCCTGAGTCAAAAACAAACACAAATTGTTTGAATTTCGTAATTAATAAATAGTCAACTCAGTTTACCTTTATAGTATAAATAAAACTCTATGAAAATTTGTACCCCACCATATAAAAACATCAATACCCTGGCCAGGTTTGCACAGCCAGTTGACAACAATAAAAAACCTTGCACCAAAATGGCTGATAATAACATTTTATGCAGGGATGGCTTAAACAACCGTTCGGTTCCACACACATCGTTAGGGATTGAGAAAGAATTGGCTTTGTTATTTTTGGATATCCGCAATTTTACTGCGTTTATGGAATCACGTTCGGCTTATGATGTGATTTATGTAATTCGCCAATTATTTGTTTTGTTTAGCGAATCAATTAAAGAAGCAGGTGGCCGCATTGTTGAAACCGCAGGCGATAGCATTTATGCCGTATTTGGTTTAGAGCACAATATTAAAGCGGCAGTGCAAGCCGCAGTTGATGCTTCATCGGCTATATTTCACGATCTCGAGATATTTAATGCCACTTATGCCCACCCTTATTTCAACCTCAATTTCGAAATTGGCGTAGGCCTACACAAAGGCAATGTAATAGTTAGAGAGTACGATATGGAGTATAATGAGCACATGACCGTTATGGGCTTGCCTGTAAATATTGCTTCGCGCCTGCAATCAGAAACCAAGGAGTTAAACAATAACATGCTGATCTCTGAAGAAGCTTATAGCTTGTTAAGCAAACCAAGTGATGAGCACGAACAAAAAACCGTTCACCTGAAAGGTGTTTCAGAACCTGTAGAAGTTCGCCTGATGGGTGTGCCTTACGGCCAGAAGGTAGTTAATAAACCAACATTGCCTGATGATTTTGAATACTACATAGCAATGGCGGGATAAACTAATAGTGTTGCTATCGTATATTTGAGTATCAGCCTGCATCACCATTGAAAAAAACAACCGAAATACCTGTACATCGCTTAATCGATACGGATTTTTATGCCTCTTATACAGATGGCATCAATCTGGGCGATTTTGGAATTAGTCACCGTATTGATTTTTTCGCCTTAATATGGTTTGGCTCCGATGAAGGCCTGCATTATATAGATTTTAACCCATACCCTGTAAAAAAGAACACGGTATACCTACTGGCACGCAACCAAGTACATGCTTTGCCAGGCAACAGGCCACAGTCGCGGGTTATTATATTTTCGAAAGCATTTTTTGACAGCATTGAGGATGACGATCTTCGCTTCCTCTTTGCTCCATTTAGCAATGAAGGGATAACCATCCCTGATGAAATGGAGGAGCCGCTTTTCCAATTATTTAAGCTCATCCTGCTCGAAAATTCGACCAATAAAGACAGTCGATTACTTCATACTTATACCAATGCATTTTTATTGCACCTATACAGGTTCAGCCATAATTCTTTAGCACGCTCTGCTTACCACGACGAGCGCCTGCGCAAACTCTTCGACTTAATCAGCACAAATTATAAAACTCAAAAACTGGTCGACTTTTATGCCGACAAGATAGGTCTCACTGCCAAACGCCTCAACCAAATAGTGAAAGAAAAGTTAGACTTATCGGTTAGTCAGCTTATTTATAACTACACCTTAATAGAAGCCAAACGCGAGATTAGCCACAGCACAAAATCACTGAAAGAAATAGCTATTGAGCTTGGTTTTAATGGCCAATCTTATTTCAGTCGTTTTTTCAAAAAACAAACCGGCCTCACTCCAGAACAGTTCCGCCAGGAAAATATTTAAACTTCAAATACAAACCACTTCCAGATTGTGCTAACAGAATAGACAATTGTGAGATCGATTATTTAACCCATTTCCTTGTTTCGGGCGTTATATAGACATACAATTAAATACAAAGTCATGTCTATTTTAAAAGATAAAATTGCCCTGGTAACAGGCGCAGGTTCTGGCATAGGTAAACAAGTTGCCTTAAAATATGCTGCCGAAGGAGCCAAAGTTGTAGTTAGTGATATTGTTGAAAAAGGCGGCAAAGAAACCGTTGACGAAATTATAGCCGCCGGTGGTGAAGCCTTCTTTATAATGGCCGATACCGGTAAAGCCGATGATAATGAATACCTGGTACAACAAACCATTGCAAAATATGGAGCCTTACATATTGCCTGTAACAATGCAGGTATAGGCGGCCCCGCTGCACCTATTGGCGAATATCCAATTGATGGATGGGAAAAAGTAATTAAGATTAACTTATCAGGAGTATTTTATGGCATGCGTTACCAAATACCGGCCATCCTGAAATCGGATGGTGGTAATATTGTTAACATGGCCTCTATACTGGGGAAGGTAGGTTTTACCCATTCTGGTGCTTACGTAGCGGCTAAACACGGCATAATTGGTTTGACAGAAACTGCTGCTATCGAATACGCATCACAAGGGATCCGTATTAATGCCGTTGGCCCGGGCTTTATTAAAACTCCGCTAGTAGAAAAATCAATGGACGAAGCTTCACGTAACGCATTGGTGGCTTTACACCCTATAGGCCGTTTGGGCGAATCGGCTGAGGTTGCCGAGCTGGTACTTTGGTTAAGCTCAGACAAAGCCTCATTTGTAACCGGTTCTTATTATAATGTTGATGGTGGCTACTTAGCCCGCTAATTAAAGAGTATAATGAAAAGATTAGAAAATAAAACCGCTTTGATTACAGGCGGTGCAGGATCTATAGGTTTAATTACCGCTCAGAAATTTTTAGAACTAGGTGCCAAAGTTATTTTGGTCGACCTTAAAGAAGACGCTTTGCAAAAAGCTGTAGCATTATTAAATAACCCAGACGTAAGTTATATTGTTGCTGATGTTACCCAAAGCGCGGATGTAGAAAATTACGCAAAAAAAGCAGCCGACAAATTTGGGAAGATCGATATCTTCTTTAATAATGCCGGTATAGAAGGCGTGGTTAAACCCATTGCAGAATACCCCGAAGATGTATTTGATAAAGTTATAGCAGTAAACGTAAAGGGTGTTTGGCTGGGCTGTAAATATGTGTTACCAATAATGGCCGATGGTGGCAGTATTATTATCACCTCATCTGTTGCAGGCCTCAGTGGCTCGCCAGGTACCAGTGCATATAACACAAGCAAGCATGCCGTAATTGGCATTATGCGTTCTGTTGCATTAGAAGCGGCGCCAAGAAAAATCCGTGTAAATACCGTGCATCCTTCGCCGGTTGATAACCGGATGATGCGTTCGCTCGAAGCCGGCTTTAATGAAAAAGACGCAGCAGGTGTAAAAGCCCAATTAGAAAAAGCCATCCCGCTGGGCCGTTATGCCCAGCCTGATGAAATTGCAGATCTGGTTACTTTCTTAGCTTCAGACGAAAGTAAGTTTATGACCGGCACCCTTAATGTAATTGACGGCGGCATGCAAGCCTAAAAGTTTTTCTTTGTTTCAATTTGATGATCCTTCGTTGCTTAATAGCGCGGGGGATTTTTTATGATTTATAATATATAAACCGGCCATTATTGAGCAACAGTAAGAATGAATAAAATGATTTTAGATAATATATATTAATAAAAAAGTATAATCTACCAAAATCATCGACTTTGACAGAGCAAATATTTCCTTTTTAGCTCAAAATAGCACTATTTTGAGATTGCCTTCCAAGTTTTCCACACATAAAAACACTTATTATATAAAATAGCCGCATTGTTAATTCAATGTTAACAACATTTAAAAATACTTAATACTACTTTAAAGATTTAGTACTATAATAATACTAACTTTGCCGTAAACATAATTAATAAACGTTTAATCAACAAAGTATGCGAAAAATCTTACTTATTTTTTCATTATTTCTCGGTGTAGTATTATTTAATAATAATGCTAATGCACAAGGTGTAACTACTGCCAGCGTTAACGGTATCGTTTCCGACAGCAAAGGTGCCATCCCGGGTGCAACCGTTACAATTACCCACTTGCCTACAGGTACAACGTACTCTACTGTAAGCCGTGGCGATGGCCGCTTTAACATACCTAACTTAAGAGTAGGTGGCCCGTACACTTTTAAAGTGTCTTTCATCGGTTACAATCCATTTATCCAGGAAAACATCACCCTGTCTATCGGTCAGGATCAAAGAATTGATGCCAAAATCCAGGAAAACAACACAACTCTTAAGGAAGTAACCATCTCTGGTACTGCCGGTAAAGTGATCAACTCTTCGCGCACAGGTGCAAGAGAGACCATAAGCCGCCAGCAAATTGAGGCTTTACCTACCATTAACCGTTCACTGAGTGATTTCACTAAATTAACGCCATCTGCAAGTGGTAGCCAGCAAAATAGCTTTGGTGGCCGTAGTAACTTGTACAACAATATTACTGTTGACGGTGCTTTATTTAACAACTCATTCGGTTTATCTGGTACTTTGGGTGGCCAAACAAGTTCACAGCCAATTTCGTTAGATGCGATTGACCAGATCCAGGTTGATATTGCACCTTACGACGTTCGCCAGGGTAACTTTACCGGTGCTGGTGTTAACACTGTAGTAAAATCTGGTACTAACCAGGTAAAAGGTACAGTTTATGATTACATCCGTGGCCCAGGTTTAACTGGTTACAAAGCAGGTACAACCCGCGTTCCTGAAACACCATTTAACTATCACTCTTTAGGTGCTGCAATTGGTTTCCCAATCGTTAAAAACAAATTATTCTTATTTGTTTCTGGTGAGGAAGAAAGAATAGCACAGCCACCAACAGCAAACTACATTGCTACGGCTCCAGGTACAAGCGGTGCTAACGTATCGCAAACCACAGCGGCTAATTTAGATGCAATTACCAACACCTTAAAAACTAAATACGGTTACGATCCGGGACCATACCAGGGCTATAATTACGATACCTACAGTAATAAGGTAACAGCAAAACTGGACTGGAACATCAATAAAAACAACACTTTAAGTGCTAAGTATTTTTATCTGAAATCGTATAAAGATCAGCCTGCAAGTAACTCAGGTATTACCAACAGCGGTGGTACTCCATCTGTAACCGTAGGTTACGGTACAACACGTGCACCAAGCACAACTACTTTGCCTTTCTATGGTTCGGGTTACAGAATCAACAACAATTTCAATATTGGTATTGTTGAGTTAGATACCCGTGTGAGCAACACCATGAACAACAAATTAACCGTTGGTTATTCTGCCCTGCGCGATTATCGTGCATCATTAGGCGGCAACTTACCAATGGTTGACATTGGCAACGGTTCTACAGATCCTGTTACCGGTGCAGTAACAAATGCTACTGCTACTGCAACCAGCTTTGGTTACGAGCTTTATACTGCTGGTAACTTGTTAAACACAAACATTTTCCAGTTTTCTGATGATTATACCATCTACGCTGGAAAACATGAGATCACAATCGGGACTAACGACCAAATCCAAAGCTACACTAACGGTTTTGCTCCTGATTATAATGGTTTATACACTTATAACTCAGCTTCTGATTTCATTAACGGTTTACCAGCACAAGCTTATACAACCCGTTACTCAGCATTGCCTTCAGGCGAATTCCCTTATGCAAAAATTAAGGCTTCTATCTACAGCGCCTACGTGCAGGATAAAGTTCATTTAACTGATAACTTCCGTTTAACTTACGGTTTACGTGCAGATTATGATGCTTTCCCTACCAGCTTAGCATCAAACCCTATTGCTGCTAATATTGCGTTTCAACAAGGCATCCATGTCGATCCGGGAAAATTACCTAAAAACCGTATTCAATTATCTCCTCGTGTAGGTTTTAACTGGGATGTAAACGGCGATCAAATGACACAAGTACGTGGTGGTGCCGGTTTATTTGCAGGTACTGTTCCATTTGTATGGATCTCTAACCAAGCATCTAACAACGGTTTATTATTTGGTTCTTATACAGTTACCAAAAACAGCCCTACTGCTCAGTTGCCGCAGTTGATATTTAACCCTAACGTTAATGCCAACCGTCCTGCAGTTGCCGCAGCTAATACATCATACGAGCTTGATGTTGCCGATCCAAAACTAAAATATCCAAAAGTTTTAAGAGGTAACTTGGCGATAGATCAAAAATTACCTTTCGGTATCGTGGGTACATTAGAAGGTGCTTATACTAAAGACATCAACGCTATTTACCACGAAAACCTGGTACTGTCTAACACCTATACTACATTAGGTGGTCCTGAAGGTCAAATTCGTTACGACAGCAAAAATGCTTATCTGCAAGCTGCACCAACTGCAACTAACCCTTCAATTACCGGTGTTTATTATATGACTAACACTAACAAAGGTTATTCATACTTTGTTACCGGTCAATTACAAAAAAGCTTTACAAGCGGTTTCTATGCTAACATCGCGTATACTTACAGCAACTCTAAAGATGTTAACGATGGTGGTTCAACCGCATCAAGCATCTGGAGCGGCCGCCCGGTTGCAGGTAATCCTAATGCTGATAACTTATCAAATAGTACTTACATTACCCCAAGCCGTGTTATTGCATCAGTTTCATACCGTAAAGAATATGCTAAAAACTTTGCCTCTTCATTCGGTTTAATTTTCGAAGCAGCTAACAACGGTGCAGTATCTTACATCACCAGTGGCGATCCTAACAATGATGGCGCTACCAACGATTTAATGTATGTACCAAGAAGCAAAGGCGACATTACTTTAGTTTCAAGCGGAACAGGTGATAACCGTACTGCAGATCAGCTTTGGAACCAGTTAAATAACTTTATCAGCCAGGATAAATATTTAAATAAACGTAGAGGTGAGTATGCTGAAAGAAACGGTGCAATTTTACCTTATTTCAAAAGAGCAGACTTTAACTTCACTCAAGACTTTTATGTTAAAGTTGGAAAAGTTAAAAACACTATCCGTTTAACGTTTGATATCATTAACGTTGGTAACTTCCTAAACCGTAACTGGGGATTATATCAAACCTCATTTACCGGAGTTAACAACGGTGCTGTATCTGTGTTGAAGTACATGGGCACTGTAAACGGAAAAGCAACTTATGCTTTCCCTTACTTAGATGCTACCAACCAGGTACCTGTAACCAACTCTTATAAAACAGACATTAGCCAACTTTCACGCTGGCAAGGTCAGATTGGTCTGAGATATATCTTTAACTAAGAATCTGCCAATCTATATAAAAAAGCCGTTCCGGATATCCGGAACGGCTTTTTTATACTTCAAGAATTTAATAATTACCCAACGTTGTTATTAAGCAACTCCAAAATCGTAACCTTGCAAATGCATTTACCAGAGATGACTATTGAGGAAAGAAAGAAGCTATCAGAAACACGAATTTTCAAAGCTGTTTTCCCCAACACAACCAACCATTACGATACACTGTTTGGGGGCATGGCCATGCAGCTGATGGACGAAGTGGCCTTTATTACCGCAACCCGCTTCTCTCGCAAAAGAATGGTTACTGTATCGTCAGACCGGATTGATTTTACCAAACCCATCCCCGCCGGTACCATTATTGAACTGGTAGGTAGTATAAGCCATATAGGCAATACCAGCCTTAAAGTATTGTTTGAGATATTTATTGAAGAGATGTACTCAGACGTACGCGATAAAGCCATTACAGGCACTTTCACCTTTGTTGCTGTAGATGAGCACAAGAACCCGGTGAAAGTAATATAATCAAATTATAAGGTTATGTACTTAACCATACATAACCTTATAATTTGCTTTAGTTATTCTATTTTATAGTTTGACCCGATACACCTGCTGTAGTAATTTTTACAGGCTTAATAAAACCTTCTTTATCAAAATAAAGCCTGTCGATACATACCACGCGATGGTTGCCATCAGTCTCGGTAAGTGGGCGGCGGTGATAAACAATATACCATTCATCAGCTTTAGGGTTATGTAGTAACGAATGATGGCCTGCCCCTGTAGCTACAGTCATATCCTGCTGCAAAATTTTACCAATACGTTTAAATGGCCCGAAAGGCGAATCGGCGATGGCATAAGCCACAGAATAATCCGGGCCAGTCCAACCGCCTTCAGACCACATCAGGTAATACTTATTATCTTTACGGATCATATAGATCCCTTCCACAAAACCTTCCGGCGTTATTTCCTTAAATGTTTTACCATCAGGTAAAGTAGATAAACCTTTAAAATCGTCTCTTAACCGCGCAATATTGGCATGCCCCCAGCCACCATATAAAATGTAATATTTACCGTCTTTATCCTTAAACACAAATTGATCTATAGGTTGCGCGCCATTAGCTACAGTATCAATTAAGGCTTTACCGATGTGATCTTTGTAGGGCCCCGCCGGGTTATCAGCAACGCCAACACCAATACCGCCTTCTTCGCCTTGATGCATATCATTAGCGCCGAAAAACAGGTAATATTTTTTTTCTTTCTGAACTATAGCCGGTGCCCATATCGCTTTGTGAGCCCATTTAAAATTTGCTGTATCTAATATATCATGATGCTTAGTCCAATGCACCAGGTCTTTTGATGAAAATGCATCCAGAAAAACCTGCTCCTTATATTTTGCCGAATAGGTTGGATAAACCCAGTAAGTATCCCCAAAAATAGCTGCATCCGGATCTGCATACCAGCCCGGGAATATAGGATTGCCAGAATTTTGGCTATTGTTGGTTTTTGCAGACTGTTTTTGCGCATACAGGCTTGTTGCACCGCAAAGCATTAAGCCTAAAAGTATTTTCCGTTTCATGTAATGTTAATAGATGAACCGTAAAAATAACAGTTTATAGGAATAGACCAAGTTTGTTGTCCTTTTAGTCGACAGATTAATCAGTAAACGATAGTGCAGTATTTCATCGGTTAGTTAAGGCCCGCTATCCGCTTATACTGCACAGGCCTTATTCACAGGCCGGTATCC
>CAHJXH010000119.1 GCA_903644075.1 Sphingobacteriaceae bacterium
ATTATTGTCTTTTTGTTTTTTACAAACATAGGAGGTACGAAGCAATCGCGTCGCTATGCAGATTCGATATGCTTACGACGAGATTGCTTCGTACCTCGCAATGACAAATTGGTCACTTATTTTATTTCCGAAATCGAAACTCCGAAATCCGAAATCAATCAACCTTAGTCAACTTCGAAGCACCCGATTTTTCGTTTTGGATATTTTCGGGGTTACCTTTGTATTTAACTTCGGCAGCGCCCATGGTATGCACTTGTAAGGTTTTTAACACGTTAATTTCGCAATGGCTGGCACCTGTAGTTTTCAGGTTATAATCGCCGACTACAAAATCAAAGGCGTGCAGATCCCCCCTGCCTGTGTACTCAACTTTAGCTGCGGCTGCCTGGCCGGTTAAGAAAAGCTCGTTAGCGCCACTGCCTTCTGCAGAGAAATTGGTGGCATTCAGGTCAAGTGTAATTCTGTTGGCTCCTGATAGTGATAATTTAAAATCATCTGCATTTATTTTGCCATCGCCTTTTAGTTCTACAGCGCCATCGGCAGATAGTGACTCCAATTTGCCAATGCCGATATTGATAACTATGGCACCTTTAGAGCAGAAATTCTTTTTAGCATAAATATGCAGTTTGCCGCCGCTCGCGCTCGTTTTGATGTATTTCAACAGATTATCGTCGCCGGTAATGCTAACACCCATGCTACTGTCTTGTTTAAGATTTACGGTGTATGCACCCTGAATTTCGATGCGGCTGAAATCGCTAAACTTGCGATTTTCTGTATTTTGATTTCCAGAGCCTTTAATGCAATTGTTCATACATGACGAAAATGTACATAACAAGGCAAAGGCCATTATAAATGAAGGTACTACTATAAGCTTTTTCATGATGATTGTTTAGTATTTAGACCAGTGATTGAGTGAGCAAGTTACACCAAAAATAAAAAAAGCCATCAATTATTGATGGCTGTGAGCATATATAATGAACTTTTTGCAAAGTGTTGTCTTATAAACCGGCTACTTGTTCTGCTTTAGCAAAGCCATCGTAGCTAACTTTACGAACCATGTTGATGGCTACAAATTTGCTGCTGTTTACTGTGGCAGACTGGTTGTATTTTAAGTTACAATCGTTAACAGTGCCTGTTAAGTTGGCAGTTGCCTGGTCGTTTACGTTAATGTTGGCGCTGTAAGCCTCCAGTTCAAGGTTAGCGGCTGCGTGGTTGTAAAGGTTTACTTCCAGGTTAATGCTGTTTAATTTACCGAATGATTTTACTGAAGCATTATCGTAAGCGGTGATGCTTTGTAATTCGGCAGCGGTTACCCAAACTACTAATTTTTCATTTTTGTAAGATGCGATGCGTAACACACCATTTTGGTTTTGTACAAAAGCGTTTTCGCTGTAGTATTTATCGTATACTTTTACATTGTCGGTTGTGCCGTCTGATACGTATAGTTCAACGTTACCGCGAACCTCTATTTTGTTGATGTGTTTTACATCTGTTAATACTGTGCTGGTGCTGCTGGTGTGGCTTGCTGCGAATGTGTTTGTGCTGGTTGCTAATGCTAATGATAACACTGTTGCAATGGTTAATATTTGAGTTTTCATAATATGTAATGTTTTGATGATCTGTTAATTGTAATAGCCTCTGTGCTAATTACGATAATAAGACGCACCTGTTTTTAAAACGTTACAGCCTCTGTTACCCAATAAGGGATATAATATGTAAACAGGCAGATTTACCCGGTGAACGGGTTAATTTTATCGGCGAAATACCCTATAAATAATACACGTCGCCATTGGTTTTTACCTTTCCGGCATCTAATAACAACCTGATGGCTGCTAACTTTTCGTTTTGATGAGTACCGTTGAGGGCAGTAATCAGCTGATCGAGGGTTAAAGGAGATGTGGTAAGTTGCTGAACAATCTCTGTGGCCAAATTTTCGGCTATCTCCTGGCGGTTGTTATGGCGTTTCTCCTGCAGGCATATATCGCAGAGGCCACATTTAGGTGCATCATCTTCATCAAAATAAGCTAACAATAACTGGCTGCGACATTTTTGTGCTTCGGTGTAATAGAATACCGCTTCCATTTTATCTCGGTACAATTGCTTACGCTCATTAATATAGTTAATGCTGATGAGCATGTTGGCACCGTTTTGCCGCGGCTTTAAATAAGTGATCTGTGGTTTATCTGTTTGAGGGAGATAATTGAGCACACCAAAATCCTGTAATTGATTGAGATTATCAATGATCATTTGCACTGTGGTACCCGTTCGTTTGGAAATATCGAATTCGCGGATATTAATATAGTGATCGAAGGCCCCGCCGTAAGAACGCAGCAATACCTTAATAAATGGGTCCCATGCCGGGTTCTGGATCTGGAAATTGTACAACTGCTCATTCATGACCTCGAAACGAAAACGCGAGGGCAGAAATACACTTTCGTTGATAGACAGGTACTCGTCCTGTTCTAAAAATTTGAGCGCGTTTAAAGTCTTAATGGCATCGAGCTTAAACTTGCTGCAAAAATCTTTCAGATCGAAATCGAAGCTTAGCCCCGCTCCTGCCCCATAAGCCAGCTGGAAGTAATTGGCGAGGTAATGATATACCTGCTTCATTTCTTCGAGTGTTGGGTAACTGGCCTCGAATTTCTTTTCCATTAGTACTTTATCGGCACTATTATATAGGAGTACGGCGTAGGCGCGCTTTTCATCTCGCCCTGCCCTACCGGCTTCCTGGTAATAGGCTTCCAGGCTCTCGGGTAAATCGCGGTGGATCACAAACCTTACATCGGGCTTATCAATCCCCATCCCAAAGGCATTGGTGGCCACCATGATATCAGTAAGGTTCTTTTTCCAGTTATTTTGTTTAGTTGATCTTAGATCTGACGATAAACCGGCATGATAATAATCAGCACGCAATCCATTCTGATTTAAGAATTGCGCAAGCTCGAAGGTATCTTTACGGCTGCGTACATATATAATACCGCTGCCTTTAGCACCACGGGCTACCTGCAACATCCGGCGAAGTTTGTTCTCTTCGTACTCCACCAGGTAGCTGATATTTTTACGCTCAAAACTTTTCTGAAATATTTGTGCCTGCCTTAATTGCAGTTTTTCTATGATATCAACCTTTACATTTGCCGTTGCTGTAGCCGTTAGCGCCAATATAGGTACTTGCGGATGCAGGTTGCGCAGTTCGGCAATGTGCAAGTACGATGGACGAAAATCATATCCCCATTGCGAAATACAATGCGCCTCATCAACCGCAATCAGGTTTACCTTCATGTATTTGATACGCTCCTGCACCAGTTCAGATAGTAAACGTTCGGGCGAGAGGTACAGAAACTTCACATCGCCATAAATACAATTGTCTAAAGCAATATCAATTTCGCGCCTGCTCATGCCTGATACTATGGACATGGCATTGATGCCTTTAGCTTGCAGGTTCTCTACCTGGTCCTTCATCAAAGCAATCAGCGGCGAAATTACCAAACAAATTCCCGGCATAGCGATGGCTGGCACCTGGAAGCAAACCGATTTACCACCGCCTGTTGGCAATAGGGCAAGCGCATCCTTCCCATCCAGAACAGCAGAGATAATCTCCTCCTGCAGCGGGCGAAAGTGTTGATGGTTCCAGTATTGCTTTAAAATTTCTTGTACGGTCATTATTGCGGGTGGCAAAGCCTGCTAATATCGCAATTTATTGGCTCTTAGTAAATCCCTCTACCAGCCAGCTGTAAAACGCAGGGAAATCGCCGTTCCATTGTTTCTCGTTGTGCTGCGCTCCTTTTATAATAACAGTGGGCGTATTTGCTTTACTTACACCTTTAGCCTGCATCAAGTCTGCCATTTTTTGCATATCGGCTACCATGGTATCACTTTCGGCATCACCACACACAAAATAAAAACGGGCCGTAGTATTTACTTTTTGTTTTTGGGCGAAATCATAAATAGGCGGCGCGATCCAGAATGCTGGCGAGAAAATCCCGGCCTGGCCAAATACTTCATGATATTTTAATTCGGCATACATGGAGATTAGTCCACCCATCGAGCTGCCTGCAATGGCTGTGTGCTTGGCATCGGTAAGGGTTCGATAATGTTGATCTATATAAGGCTTCAGTGTTTTCACCAGGAACTCCACATAAGCATCGCCCTGCCCTTTTCCATATTTAGAATCATAGGGATCGTACTCACTAATGCGGTAGTCGCCGCCATGGTCTATACCTATAATAATACACTGCTCTTTTTCGAGGACCTTATCCATTAGTTCATCAACTCCCCATTCGCCATAGCCCGATGTATAATTGTCGAACAGGTTTTGGCCATCATGCATATAAAGCACCGGGTACCTGTGATTATTGGTTGCGTAGCCTTTAGGTAGATAAATCCAAATCCGTCGTTGCCTCCCTAATTGGGGCATATCAAAGTGTTCATTTAATATATGTACCTGTGCGGTAACCGTATGTAGTTTTTGTGCCGGCGGAAAATTATCCTGCCAGGCAGTTACTGTAATATCTATAGTAGTATCATTCTTTACGTTTAACTGGCGGTTGCTCAGGCCAGTCCCGTTTCCGTCACATTCAACTGTTTCCCAACTGCCACGGGTTACTTTAAAGTCGTATAAGCCAGGTTTTAATTGCGTGCTTAGCCTATATTCATTTCCATTTACATGCTGTAGTTGCCAGGCGGTATCGGCAGCTTTCCAGCCATTAAAACTACCTGCTAAATAAAGCTTGCTTTCTGCCCCATTTTTAGCAGCCGGCGCATGGAGGTTAAATGTGATTGTAGGCTGTGCCCGGATCAAAAAAGTTTGCGCGAAAAGCAAAAACGCGCAGAAAAAATATTTTTTTTTCATTATTAATTGTATGATTAACATTTAATTTACCGGGAACGTTCCCGGTAACGTTTACGTAAAAGTAAAATTGCCAATTGTGTAATTTTGACACCAGTTTTTTTTATAATCCTTATTTAGTTGAAAATAAGCCCGAAAATAAGCCCCTGTTTAAAAAACTTACTTACTTACCTATATTTCTTTAAAGTTAAAATTGGCGCATAAAAAGTATTGATAATTATCTTATATATAAAATTTGCAAATATTAGTTCTTGCTGTAAATTAGTTGCATGCTGTTTAAGCATAAAACAAATAAACCAATTTCGGCCTTCAATAGCCTTAATTTTTAACAGAAAAAAACTAAACTAAATGGGAAAAACCTACTCAAAAAAGTATGTGCTTCTTTTTGCGTTCCTAATGCTTTCTATTATGGCATTTGCGCAATCCGGAAGCATCAGCGGTAAGATTGTTGATGAACACAATCAACCCCTACCCGGTGCAACAGTAACTATTGACGGCACAACGCTTGGCGGCGCTGCCGATGTTAATGGTAACTATAAAATTTCGGGGCTAAAAGCCGGCAGCTACGACCTAACCGCAAAATTTGTTGGTTACGAAGTATTAAAAAAAACAGCTACTGTTGGCAGTGCCGCATTAGAAGTAAGTTTTAACTTACAGCCCGAAAGCCGTAACCTAAACGAGGTTGTAGTAATTGGTTACGGTACACAACGCAAAAAAGACCTTACAGGTTCTGTGGTTGCTGTAACATCTAAAGATTTTAATACCGGCCCGGTTACCACGCCCGAGCAATTAATTACAGGTAAAGTATCTGGTGTGCAAATCACCTCAAACAGCGGTTCGCCAGGTTCTGGTAGTACTATCCGTATCCGCGGTGGTTCATCATTAAACGCAAGTAATGATCCATTGATCGTAATTGATGGTGTACCTGTAAGTAATACTGCTATAAGCGGTGTGGCTAACGCATTGAGTTTGATCAACCCTAACGATATCGAATCATTTAACATCCTGAAAGATGCATCTGCAACTGCCATTTACGGTTCGCGCGCTTCAAATGGTGTGTTAATTATCACTACCAAAAAAGGCAGCGGCAACAGCAAGCTCAGCGTTAACTTCAGTTCGTTAAACTCAGTATCAGAAAAAACAAAAGAAGTAGGCGTATTAGATGCAGATCAATTCCGTCAAATTGTTACAGCCAACGGAGGCGCTTCGCAAGTTGCGCTTTTAGGCCATTCAAGCACCAATTGGCAAGATCAAATTTATCATACTGCTTTCGGTACCGATAATAACATCAGCTTTAGCGGTGGTATTAAAGGCTTGCCTTACCGTTTATCAATCGGTTACCTTGATCAGGATGGTATCTTAAAAACAGATAATTTTAAAAGGACTACAGCTGCTTTAAACTTAAACCACAACTTTTTAAACAACAGTTTAAAGGTTGATGTAAACTTAAAAGGTACTTATACCGATAGCCAGTTTGCACAAGGATCGGGCGCTATTGGTGCAGCCATTTCATTTGACCCAACCCAACCTATTTATTCTGGTAACAACAAATACGGCGGTTATTATGAGTGGTTAGATGCTTCGGGCAATCCAAATACATTGGCTCCGCGTAACCCACTTGGTTTATTAGAGCAACGCCAGGATACCGGTACTGGTAAAAGAGGTATTGGTAATGCATCGTTGAACTATACATTGCCTTTCTTTAAAGATGTCCAGTTAAACGCTAACGCCGGTTTTGATATTTCTGACGGCCAGGGCCAAACCTTTGTACCTGCTACCGCAGCTGCCTTTTATACACAAGGTGGTTCATTAACCAAATATTTTCAGGAAAATACAAATTACGTAACCGACTACTACGCTAAATATGCGCATGATTTTAAAGACATTAAAAGCCATGTAGATTTCACAGCGGGTTACTCATATCAGTACTATTCATTTTATACCCGTGCGCAGCAAGCTTACGCTGCTGATGGCAAAACAACAGTTGGTTTACCATCAAACGCAACCAAACCTCAATACTATATTGATGGTTTCTTTGGCCGTTTAAACTATACGTTTAACGACAGGTATTTATTAACCGCCACCATCAGAGACGACCGCTCTTCACGTTTCTCTGACCAAAACCGTAATGGTTACTTCCCTTCTGTAGCTTTAGCCTGGAGATTAAAAGAAGAAAATTTCCTGAAAAGTGTTGATGTTTTATCAGACCTTAAATTACGTGTAGGTTATGGTGTAACGGGTCAGCAAGATATTGCTTATTATAACGGAGCATCTAATACAACCAACAACTCTTATTACTTCCCTTACCTGGCTCGCTATACACCAAGTAACGGTGCTGCATCTTACCAATTTGGTAATAATTACGTGACCACTTTACGTGCAGAGGCTTATAACCAGAACTTGAAATGGGAAACCACAAGCACCAGTAACGTGGCATTAGATTACGGTTTCCTAAACGGCCGTATTAATGGTAGCATTGAGTATTACTACAAAAAAACCAAAGACTTATTGGTTGATACACCAATACCTGATGGTACAAACTTAACCAACCACTTATACTCAAACGTTGGCGATTTAAATACCAAAGGTGTTGATTTCAACATCAACTTTAACATCATAAACAGTAAAGATGTACGCTGGGATATCGGTTACAACGTATCATTCAACAAAATTAAAGTAACCAATATTTCTTTAACCGGCGATCCGAATCAAATCATCCCTATCGGTACTATTGGCGGTGGTGTGGGTAACACCATCCAATTATTTAAAGCAGGCAGCGTACCTAATGCATTTTATGTATACCAACAAGTTTACAATGCGGCAGGTACTCCTATAGAAGGTGTATATGTTGACCGTAATAACAGCGGCGGCACCTTAGATGATAAATACATTTATCAGCAGCCTAACCCTAAAGTATTTATGGGCTTCAATACCAGTGTAAGCTATAAAAAATGGACTTTAGGTACTACTTTACGTGCTAACCTGGGTAACTATGTTTACAACAATGTAGCAGCGAGCACAGGTGCTTATGCAGGTTTCAAATTCTCTGGTTACCTGGGCAATGTTTCGTCAAGCGTGTTGGATACCAAGTTTAACAACTACCAGTTATTCTCAGATTACTATGTCGAAAACGCATCGTTTTTACGCATGGACAATGCTAACCTGAACTACAACTTTGGTAAAATAGCCAAAGCAGGTACATTAAGAGTTACAGCTAACGTGCAAAACGTTTTTATAGTAACTAAATATAAAGGGCTGGATCCAGAGGTTCAGGGCGGTATAGATAACAACTTCTACCCTCGCCCGCGTACTTTCTCATTGGGTGTTAATCTGGGCTTTTAATCTTATTTAAAGAAATTATATGAGAACAACATATTTCAAAAAACTGGCAGCCATTTTAGTGATCGGCGTGGCAGTATCGGTATCATCTTGTAAGAAGGACCTTACGCCTAATTACGATTTAACTACCGCTAACGTTTATAAAGACTTCAGCAACTATAAACCGGTTTTAGCCCGTTTATATGCAGGTTTTGCCATCAGCGGTCAACAAGGCCCTGCAGGCAACCCCGATATTGCCGGTATTGATGAGGGTTTCTCCAACTACATCCGCGAGTACTATAACATGCAGGAGTTAACTACAGACGAGGCTACTATTGCCTGGAACGATGGTACTGTGCATGATTTGCATGATATGGTTTGGAACAACCAGAACGAGTTTATCAAAGCAATGTACGATCGTATTTACTATCAAATTGCAGCATGTAACGAGTTTATCCGCCAAACTACCGATGCTAACTTAAGCAGCAACGGCATTACCGGCGATAACCTGGCACAAGCCAAACACTTTAGAGCAGAGGCCCGCTTTTTAAGAGCATTGAGCTACTGGCATGCCATCGACCTTTTTGGTAACGTACCATTTGTAACAGAGACCGATCCGGTGGGTACCTTCTTCCCTAACCAAAAATCGAGAGCTGATGTGTTTGCTTATATCGAAAGCGAATTAAAAGCTATTGATGGCGATATGGTTGATGCCCGCGCCAACGAATATGGCCGTGCAGATAAAGCTGCCGTTTATATGCTGCTTGCCAAATTATACCTAAATGCACAGGTATATACCGGCACACAACGTAACACCGATGCTGTAACCTATTGCAACAAAATAATTGCGGCAGGTTATACCTTAGAGCCACACTACAGAAACCTGTTTTTGGCCGATAACAACAACTCAAAAGAGATTATTTTCCCAATCACTTTTGATGGCCTGCACACTACCGGTTACGGAGGTATGACTTACCTGGTACACGCACAAGTGGGCGGCACCATGAACCCTGTTGACTTTGGTATTAATGGTGGATGGGCCGGTTTACGTACCACAAAACAACTTGTAAGCTTATTTACCGACGTTACAGGTAATACCGACAAACGCGCTGTGTTTTATACCAGCGGCCAAAGCCTGGATATTAAGGATGAATATTCATTTACTGATGGCTATGCCGTTGCTAAATATAAAAACGTAACCTCAACCGGTAAAGCAGGTTCTGATAACACAGGCAACTTCCCCGATACCGATTTACCAATGTTCCGCCTGGCCGATGTATACTTAATGTATGCCGAAGCTGTTTTACGTGGCGGTGCAGGCGGCGACGCCGCAACTGCGCTTAACTATTTTAACCTGGTACGTGCACGTGCTTACGAAGGTACCACCGGCAACATTAGCGCAGGGCAGTTAACCTTGCAAACCATTTTAGATGAGCGTGGCCGTGAGCTGTTATTCGAAATGCACAGAAGAACAGATTTGATCCGTTTTGGCAAATTTACCGATGCCAGCTATGTGTGGGCATGGAAAGGTGGTGTGATGGCCGGTCAGGGCGTGGCAAGCTACCGAAGCCTGATGCCAATACCATCGACAGATTTGATCAATAACCCTAATCTGAAACAAAATACAGGATATTAAAATCTTTTTACGCTGCAGTTATCCATAACTGCAGCGTAATTAAACTCATAAATTATGAAAAGACTTTTAAATAGATTTATTGCCGCAGGTACATTAGCATTAATGGTATTTGCTTCCTGTAAAAAGGACGAAACACGTGCCATTTCAACAATGGGTAGTGCGGGCACACTTACAGCTTCCACCACCACACCTGCTTTATCATTAAGCACAGCAAGCAATACAGCAGTAACATTTACCTGGTCTGCTACACCCGTTACAGGTTATAATGCACCAATAACTTATACTGTTCAAATTGCACCTAAAGGCACAAATTTTGTAAGTTATCAGGAAATTAGCGCCGCCTCAACTACACAAGCTGTTACCGTGGGCGATTTAAACAAAGCACTATTGGCATTAAATTTTACTACCGGACAATCCACTCAGATTGACGTTAGGGTAAAATCATCCATTTCGGTAAATATAGCACCGGTATATTCAAATACGGTTACTTTAACAGTTACACCATATTCGCTAACATCGTACGTTTATGCGCCTGGAGATTACCAGGGCTGGGACCCTGCAAGTGCACCTAAACTAAGCTCGCCTACCAGTAATGGCGTTTATGATGGCACAATAACCTTCATAACCGGTAAAACATTAGAGTTTAAAATTACACCTGCCCCAACATGGGATGTATCTTACGGTGGCGCCAATGGCGTATTAAGCACTTCAGCCGGAAATATCGTTGCTCCGGCAATTGGCACTTATCTAGTCCATGTAGATATGAATGCTTTAACTTATACCCTAACTAAACAATAACATATTGATTAGGATTGTAGATTGATTGATTAAAACCGCCTCCCTGAGAAGAGGTGGTTTTTTTATGAGAAGTAAATTCTTGTTATCGTCATGCCGAACTTGTTCGGCACCCCACTTGCTAAGCAGGCGAACGCAAAGTTTAAGACCTCTCTTGTGGGATGCCGAAATAAATTCGGATGACGGGAATATAATTTGGTGCACAAAAAAAGCCCGCTATAAAAGCGGGCTTCCTATTTATATTATTACAGCAATTATCTGTTGCTGATGTCTTTATAATCCCTGTCGCTTACACCAACGTAGATTTGACGAGGACGGCCAATTGGCTCTTTGTTAGTCTTCATCTCTTTCCATTGTGCAATCCAGCCTGGTAGGCGGCCTAAGGCGAACAATACAGTAAACATTTCGGTAGGGAAACCTAATGCACGGTAAATGATACCAGAGTAAAAATCAACATTTGGATAAAGCTTACGCTCTACAAAATATGGATCTTTCAGGGCTACTTCTTCCAGCTTTTTAGCTATCTCCAATACCTCGTCGTTAACACCTAATTTTTCCAGAATATCATCACATGCTTTTTTGATGATCTTGGCACGTGGATCAAAGTTCTTATAAACACGGTGACCGAAGCCCATCAGGCGGAACGGATCATTTTTATCTTTTGCTTTGGCAATCCATTTATCGGTATCGCCGCCATCTGCTTTAATTTTCTCCAGCATTTCAATTACTGCCTGGTTAGCGCCGCCATGCAGCGGGCCCCAAAGTGCAGAAATACCTGCCGAGATAGAAGCATATAAGTTAGCATCAGATGAACCTACAATACGCACAGTTGAAGTAGAGCAATTCTGCTCGTGGTCTGCATGCAGTATCAGTAATTTATTCATGGCATCAACCACAACCGGGTCTACCACATACTCTTCGGTAATTTCACCAAAGGTCATGTGCATAAAATTGGTTACGTAGTCGTGTTTATTTTGCGGGTAAGTTACCGGGTGGCCTAATGATTTTTTGTGGATCCATGAAACCAGGGTGCTCATTTTAGCAATCAGCTTGATGATCTCCAGGTTTACTTCTTCGTTAGTTAAGCCTTGCTTAAGCGACTCGGGGTTGAAAGCGGCTAAAGCACCGATTAATGAAGATAGCTGGCCCATTGGGTGCGATTTTGACGGAAAACCATCAAAAAATTTCTTCATATCCTCGTGCACCAGCGTGTGGCGGCTTATCTGATATTCAAAATCTGCAAGCTGTTCTTTAGTGGGTAATTCGCCGTAAATTAATAAATAGGCAACCTCAATAAAGGTAGATTTTTCGGCTAATTGTTCAATCGGGTAACCGCGGTATTTAAGTATCCCCAGTTCACCATCTAAAAAAGTAATAGCGCTTTTGGTAGCGCCAGTATTTTTATAACCAATATCTAAAGTAACATAACCGGTTTGGTCCCTAAGCTTCGAAATATCAATACCCTTTTCGTGCTCGGTACCCTCTATAACAGGAAGATCAATAACCTGATCACCAATTTTTAGCTGTGCATTTTCTGACATAGAAATATAGAAGTATAATTGTGTCTTACGCAAATGTAGTTTAAATCTGCGTATTATAAGCCGCTAAGGTAAGGTGTGTTTGTAAATTGTTTATGTATTTAGTAACAATTTTTCGTATAAAGTTGTCGGTTGCCAGTTATCAGTTGTCAGAAATACCGTTTAAACACCGATTTTGGTTAACTGTCATCTAAACTTCAAAAAATCTGATAACTAATAACTGACAACCCACAACTCAATTAGATCTTATCGCTTCCACCGGATCCAACCTTGAGGCAAAATAAGCCGGCACAATACCCGATATAATGCCGATAGCTACCGAAGTACCGATACCCACAATTATATTCTTCATATCAAGCACAATTTTCATCCCTACGATAGCTTTTATGGCTAAGGTACCGAGATATACCAGCCCGAGGCCAATAATGCCTCCCATAAGGCATAGTACGATAGCCTCAATTAAGAACTGAAGCATTATGAAATAATTTTTAGCACCCAGCGATTTCTGGATCCCGATAATTGGTGTACGCTCTTTAACCGATACGAACATAATATTGGCAATACCGAAACCTCCCACCAGGATAGAGAAACTACCAATAATTAAACCGGCAATATTTACAACGGTGAAAAGGGTATCAAGCTGGTTAGAAAGTATGGTTGTTTTGTTAAGCGAAAAATCATCCTCCTTTTGCGGGCCAAGCCTGTGGATAGATCGCATTAAGCCTTTCAGCTCGCTTTCTACCTCCACATCGGTTAGTCCGTCCTTTCCTTTTACTACAATTTGAGGGTTATATTTATCGCTCTGAATGTCAATCACGTTCCGGGCAAAATTCAATGGCACCTGGATTATCTTATCATCGGATATACCTAAAATATCATCGCCCTCTTTAGAAAACACACCAATTACGGTTACAAAACGCCCCATAATCTTAATTTTCTTACCCAATGCATCACCAGCTGGGAAAAGATTATCAGCCACATCGGCACCAATCAGGGCTAATGGTGCGCCGGTTTTAGATTCAATATCTGTAAAATACCTTCCGGCAGAGAAGTCGAAATTCCAGGTTTTATCATGGTCTTGCGAGGCGGCTGCTATGCTAACGCCCTGTATGGTATTACTGCCATATTTAACGGTACGGCCATCCATACTTACTTCGTATGATATACCATAGGCCGTTTGGCTACGCCTCTGCAATTCGGCAAAATCGCGCAGGTTAGGTACCGGGCGCTGCAGATATTTCCACCAGGGGAAATCTTCGCCGCCTATCCAGGGCCATTTCTGTATGTATACACTATTACTACCCAGCTTGTTAACACTTTGCTGCAGGTTGTTACGCAAGGTATCAACCGCCGAAAACACAGCAATAATGGTAAAAATACCGATGGTTACGCCCAGTAATGATAACAGGGTGCGCAGCTTGTTTTGCCTGAGGGCATCAAAGGCAAACAAAAAGCTCTCTCTAAATAGTTTTAAAAATATCATACTTTGTAACATTTAGACCGCGACGCTGTTATTAGGTTACACAGTTTCAAAAATTTATTATCGCCGTTAAAACTTTGTAAACCAGTTCATTTTTTTAACTTATAATATTAGTTAATTATTTGTAAATTTGCGCGCTTAATTTATACCCGTATAAAATGAAATTATCCCAGTTTAAATTTAATTTACCTGAATCATTAGTTGCTCATACACCTGCAGCCACTCGCGATGAGGCTCGCCTAATGGTTTTACACCGCGATTCTGGTAAAATTGAACATAAAATATTTAAAGACGTTTTGGATTACTTCGACAATAAAGATGTAATGATCCTTAACAACACCAAAGTTTTCCCTGCCCGTATGTATGGTAACAAGGAAAAAACAGGTGCTACTATAGAAGTTTTCTTACTTCGCGAATTGAACAAAGAGCTTAGATTATGGGACGTACTGGTTGACCCGGCCCGTAAAATACGTGTAGGTAACAAATTATACTTTGGCGAAGACGATTTATTAGTTGCCGAAGTTGTTGATAACACCACTTCACGTGGCCGTACTATCCGTTTCTTATTTGATGGTACTGACGAAGAGTTCCGTCGCAACATCGAGATCCTGGGCGAAACACCGCTTCCAAAATACATTAAACGCAAAGCTACTGCCGAAGATAAAGAGCGCTACCAAACCATTTTCGCTAAAAACGAAGGCGCGGTTGCTAGAGTAGCGAGAGTAGGTGCCTCCTTCTGCTTGCTCTGCCTTTTCCGGCAATCTGCTCTATGAT